>DATBKR010000465.1:0-3083 GCA_036555805.1 Hyphomicrobiaceae bacterium
GAGGACAACTGGCAGGTGGCCAACTGCACCACGCCCGCCAACTACTTCCACATCCTGCGCCGGCAGCTGCACCGCAACTTCCGCAAGCCCCTGGTGCTGATGACGCCCAAGTCGCTGCTGCGCCACAAGCGGGTGGTCTCCAACCTCAGGGAGATGGGCCCCGGCACGACCTTCCACCGCGTGCTGTGGGACGATGCGCAGGCGCGCCAGGGCCAGAAGATCGCGCTCGTCCCCGATCGGGAGATCCGCCGCGTCGTGCTGTGCTCGGGCAAGGTCTACTACGACCTCTACGAGGCGCGCGAGGCCGCGGGCATCAACGACATCTACCTGATGCGCGTCGAGCAGCTATACCCGTTTCCGGGCAAGGCGCTCGTCTCCGAACTGTCGCGCTTCCCGAAGGCCGAGGTGGTGTGGGCGCAGGAGGAGCCGATGAACATGGGCGCCTGGAACTACATCGAGCCCAACCTGGAGTGGGTGCTCCAGCACACGCCCATCGCCAAGACCCGCGCGCGCTATGCGGGGAGAAAGCCCTCGGCGGCGACGGCGACCGGGCAGGCCAGCAAGCACAACCAGGAGCAGAAGGCGCTCGTCGAGCAGGCGCTCGCCGCCTAGCGAGAAGGTGAGAGAGCAGCATGACCATCGATATCAAGGTGCCTGCGCTCGGCGAGTCCGTGACGGAGGCGACCGTCGGCCAGTGGTTCAAGAAGCCCGGTGATGCCGTCAAGGCCGACGAGCCGCTGGTAGAGCTTGAGACCGACAAGGTGACGGTGGAAGTTCCGGCGCCGGCTGCGGGCGTGCTCGCCGACATCAAGGTGGCGCAGGGCGCCACCGTCGGCATCGGGGCGGTGCTGGGCGCCATCAACGAGGGCGCCGCCGCGGCGGCTCAGCCGGCCGCGCCGGCGCAACCGGCAGCCGCCCCGCCACCTCCGAAGGCTCCCGAGCCGGTGTCGCTGAAAGCCGCGCTGGCTGCAGTCGGCACCGGCAACGGCGGCATGCCGCCTACGCCGTCGGCACGCCGCATCCTGGAGGAGAAGGGCCTCTCCGAGGCCGACGTGCAGGGTTCCGGGCGGCGCGGGCAGGTCCTCAAGCAGGACGCCATGGCGGCCTCCGCTCCTGCCGCCGGCGCCGCAGCCGCTCCGGCCGGCGCGCCGCGCCGTGAGGAGGTCCCCGCCGTAGCCCTCCGGGCGATGGCCACGGCGCCCGTGCCGGTCACGCAGATGCGTGCCCCCTCGCCGCCCAATGACGCCGCCCGCGAGGAGCGGGTGCACATGACGCGCCTGCGCCAGACCATCGCGCGGCGCCTCAAGGACGCGCAGAACACCGCCGCCATGCTCACCACGTTCAACGACGTGGACATGAGCGCCATCATGAAGCTGCGGTCCGAGTACAAGGACCTGTTCGAGAAGCGCCACCACGTGCGGCTGGGCTTCATGGGCTTCTTCGTGAAGGCCTGCATCCAGGCGCTCAGGGAGATCCCCTCGGTCAACGCCGAGATCGACGGCGACGACATCGTCTACAAGAACTACTACCACATCGGCGTGGCGGTCAGCACCGAGCGCGGGCTCGTCGTGCCGGTGGTGCGCGAAGCCGACCGCATGTCGCTGGCCGAGATCGAGATGGCGATCGCCGACTTCGGCCGCCGCGCCCGCGACGGCAAGCTGTCCATCGAGGAGATGCAGGGCGGCACCTTCTCCATCACCAACGGCGGCGTGTTCGGCTCGCTGCTCTCCACGCCCATCCTCAACGCGCCGCAGTCGGGCATCCTCGGCATGCACCGCATCGAGGAGCGCGCGGTGGTCAAGAACGGCCAGATCGTGGCCCGCCCGATGATGAACCTCGCCTTGAGCTACGACCACCGCATCGTGGATGGGAGGGAGGCGGTGACCTTCCTGGTGCGCGTCAAGGAATGCCTGGAGGAGCCGCAGCGGTTCGTGCTGGATTTGTGAGGGGGGAGGCGGATGGGTCGACCGATCGGCGTCTGGATTGCGACGGCATACTTGCTCGTGTTGCTGGCGCTCGCCGTCTTTTGGACTCTGAGCCTGTCAATGCGCAGCGGAAGCTTATTCGTGCTCCTGAGCCTCTTGAGTGCGATCCTCCTGCCATTGCTGAACCGCTGGGCCGTGCTGGCGACTGCTGCTCTCGCGGTGGGCCAGGGAGGTTCGTATTTGATGACCGTTCTATCTCGTGTTCCTGTGCCACGCGACACGGCAAGTACTGTAACGTTCTCGGTCCAATACAACTTCGCGCCGCTTGTATTCTTGGCGGCGACCGTTGCGGTGGCTCTTTACACCGTCTGGCTGTGGCGCGCTGGTGCTTTGAGATGATATGCAGTCCGCTACGAGCGGAAGCCATCTTGGGGCCGAGCGGCAGGCGCTGCGTGGCGAGGTGTGAGGTAAGAGAGAGAGCGTCAGAGGACAGCGCACGGCGTCATCCGCGGGGGAAATCGAGATGGCGATCCTGGCAATCGTAGATGGGATGAGTATCTACGTGTATGCCAATGATCATGGTCGACCGCATTTCCACGTCCTCATTGCTGAATACCGTGCTGTGATAGATATCGAGACAATGCGCCTGATCCGCGGCCATTTGCCCAGAGCAAGGCTGCGCAAGACCTTAGCGTGGGCGAAGCCGCGTCGGGACCAACTGTTCGAAGCTTGGGACCGAGCCCGGGGTGGTCGGCCTGTAGAGAGGATCATATGAAGCTCCTGCCGCGCATCGTTTCTGCCGAAGTCGTTATCCACGGCGTGGTGAAGCTGGTCTTCGACGACGGCTACGAGGGTGTTGTGGACCTACGCCCCACTATTGCTCGGGGACGAATCTTTAAGTACCTGAAATCGCCAGAGAATTTCCAGAGGATGCAACTCGATGAATATGGGCATCACATCTCTTGGGTCGATGATGACGGCAATGAAATCGACTTCGGGGCGGACTCTCTGCGCCGCGATGCCCAGCGCCAAGCCGACATTCACAAACTGATGGCGGTTTGATCCGAGCAAGAAGAACTCAGAGATGACCTACGACCTGATCGTGATCGGCACCGGGCCTGGGGGCTACGTGTGCGCCATCCGGGCGGCCCAGCTCGG
>DATBKR010000466.1:0-5116 GCA_036555805.1 Hyphomicrobiaceae bacterium
TGACGATGCCGGCGTAGCCCAGCACCAGGTCGATCGACAGGGCGAAGAGCGCGGTGATGGCGATCTGGCTGGCCAGCACGAGGTAGTTCGGCAGCAGGAAGAAGGGCAGCAGCGTCGACAGCCAGAAGACGATCTCGACCGCCCGCCAGCGCGCCTGGGACTCGATGTGGAGATAGGGCTCGGCTGCTGCGGCGGCTGTCGGCGCCATCACCGCCTCCCGAACAGGCCTGCAGGCCGCCACATCAGGATCACCACCATCACGAGATAGATGAAGAAGGCGCCGATCTGCGGGAAGTAGTACTTGCCGAACATGTCGCTCAAGCCCAGCAGCGCGGCGGCGGCGAACGAGCCGCCGATCGAGCCGAGCCCGCCCACCGAGACCACGATCAGCACGTACACGAGGTAGCCGAAGGCGAAATAGTAATCGAGGCCGACGATCTCGATGGCCAGCGCGCCGCCGAGCCCGGCGAGGCCGCTGCCGAGCGCGAAGGTGATGGCGAACGCCGCCTCCACGTTGATGCCGAGGCCGGCTGCCATGCGCTGGTTGTCGACGGCGGCGCGCACGCGGGCGCCGAAGCGGGTGTATTCCAGCGTCAGGATCAGAACGAGGGCGACCAGCAGGCCCGCGGCGATCAGGAACAGGCGGTAGACGCCGAGCCCGATGCCGAAGAAGGCGATGGTGCCGCGGAGGAACGCAGGCGTCTGGATCGGCTGCTGCAGAGTGCCGAAGAAGTAGGCCGCCGCAGCCACCGACATGAAGACGATGCCGATGGTGAGCAGGACCTGGTCGAGCTCGCCGGCCCGGTAAAGGCGGCGATAGAGGGTGCGCTCCAGCAGCACCGCCGCGCAGGCCGCCGCCAGGAACGCCATGGGCAAGGCGGCGAGGAACGGCCATCCCATGTCGTTGACCAGCGTAACCGCCACATAGCCACCCAGCATGGCGAACGCGCAGTGGGCCAGGTTGATGAAGTTCATCATGCCCAGGGTCACCGACAGCCCCACGGACAGGACGAACAGCAGCATCCCGTAGGCGAAACCGTCGAAGAGGACGTTGAAGACCGGGGGCAGCATGGGGACGGGCCGGCTCTGTCAGGTCACCCCGGAAAAACCGCCAGGGCAAAACCCCTTGTCACGGGTCCCGCGCCTCTCGAAAACGAGGAGGCCGGCTCTCCCGCAACAGCACTGGATGGGCCGACCCAGCGGTGACGGCCCATCCGGCGGCTCACACGGTCGGAGCGACCGGCGGATTATTGCTTCCTGCCGTGGGTCGGGTCTTTCACCTTCTCGACCTTGTCGAAGACCACATTGACGATCTTGCCGCCGACCTTCTCCACCTTGCGGATGTAGACGGTCTGGACGATGTCGCGGGTCTCCGGATCGATGGAAATCGGCCCGCGCGGGCTCTCCCACGACATGCCCTTGGCTGCGTTGACCAGGGCCTCGGCATCGGTCTTGCCGCCGGTCTTCTTCAGCGCTTCGTAGATCAGGTGCATGCCGTCGTAGCCGCCCACGGCGAAGAAGTCCGGGTTGCGCTTGAACTCCGCGTTGAAGGCCTTCACGAAGTCCTGGTTGTTCTTCGATTGGAGGTTGTAGTCGTAGTGCCAGGCGCTGATGCGGCCGATCGCCAGGTCGCCGAGCGCCTTGATGGCGGTCTCGTCCACCGGCTCGCCGGTGCTGAGCAGCTTGATCTTCGCGGGGTCCATACCGCGCTCGGCGAAGGCCTTGCCGAGAGCGCCTGGCTGCGCGCCGCCAGGGATGAACATGAAGATCGACTCGGGGTTGAGATCCTTGGCGCGCTGCACGAAGGCGGAGAAGTCCGGGTTGGCGACCGGCATGCGCACCGACCCGACGATCTCGCCGCCGGCCTCCTTGAACGCGCGCTGGAAGCCCTTCTCGGCGTCCAGGCCCGGCCCGTAGTCGCTCACCATGGTGTAGGCCTTCTTGACGCCTCCCTTCTTGAACGCCCAGGTGCCGAGCGTCTCGGAGATCTGCGGCAGCGTCAGCGACGTGCGCACCATGTAGGGCGACTTGGTGGTGACGATCGAGGTGGCGGCGTTCATGTCGACCATGAACTTCTTGGCCTCTGCCGACACGCTGGCCGCGCCGAGCGCCTCAGGGGTGAGCGTGAAGCCGGCCAGGATGTCGACGCCGTCACGCACCACCAGCTCCTGGGCGAGGCGCTTGGCGACGTCGGGATTGGGGCCGCCGGTATCCTTGGGGATGATCACGATCTTCTTGCCGGCCACGGTGTCGCCGTGCTGCTTCATGTAGAGCTTGACGCCGTGGTCGATCTCACTGGCGGTGTCGGCGAACTGGCCGGTGTAGGCGGCAATCAGCCCGATCTTGACGGTATCCTGGGCTTGCGCCGTCGTGGCCGCGATCGCGGCGACGGCGAGGCTGCCCATAGCTGCGAGCAGTTTCTGCATCGGGTCCTCCCCTCCCTGGTCGGTGATGCTGGATGCTTGATGCTTTGCGCGTGACCGTAGTGCGCCCCTCCCGACAGGTCAAACCGGACAGTGCGCAGCGCGAGATCCCGCACATTCCAATTACGACACGAATGTCTTTCCTGTCAGCTGCTCGATGTCCCTGCAGTAGATTTTGTCGCGGCGGTCGGCAGTGCACCCCAACGGCGATCCTTGTCGCCTGCCGGAAACATCGCCCAGCCGACGGCCGCCGCCAAATGGTGGGTTACGGCCCTTCGGGCCCAACCCACCCTCCTCCTCCTATGACTTCACGAATGTCTTGCCGGTCAGCTTCTCGATGTTGCGGAAATAGATCTTCTCGCGGTCCTCCCTGGAGATGTCGAGGCCGTCGATGATCTTGATGGTCTCGCGGATGTACTGTGGGCCGCCCTCCGGATCGAACGGGCAGTCGGAAGCGAACACCACCTTGTCGGCGCCGAAGAACTCCAGGCCGCATATGGTGGCCGCGCGCGAGCCGAACACGGCGGTGTCGGCGTTGAAGTCCTGCTTGAAGTAGTCGAGCGGGCGCTTCTTGAGGCTCTTGAGCAGGGAGAAATAGTCCTCGTCGGAGGTGCGTTTGCCGAGCTGGTCCCAGCCCGGCCCCACGCGCCCCTCGTGGTAGGGCACCATGGCGCCGAGGTGGTGCACGATGATCTTGAGGTCGGGGTATTTGTCGAGGGTCTTGGAGAAAACCAGGCGCGACATGGCCACGCTGGTCTCGTAGGGCCAGCCGAAGGTCCACCAGATCTCGTAGAGCGACTTCTGCTCGTCCAGGTAGTCGGGGTGCCCAGCGCCGCGCTCGGGGTGGATCCAGATCGGCTTGCCGATCTTGTTCATGGCCGCGAAGAAACCCTCGAACTCGGGCCGGTCGAGCGGCTTGCCGCCGACATTGGTGTAGATCTGCACGCCCGCCGCGCCGAGCTGGGCGATCGCGCGCTCCGCCTCGGCCACGCCGGCGTCGCCGGCCGTCAGCGGCATTTGCGCGAGGAAGCCCGGGAAGTGCCTTGGGTGCTTGGCCACAAGCTCGGCCAGACCATCGTTGGCGATCTTGGCGAGGTCCAGCGCAACTTCCGGGCGACCCTGGCTCAGCGTCTCCAGCGTTGGCGCCGGCAGGGAGAGGATCTGCGCGTAGTCCGGGAACTGCTCGACCACCTTGAGGCGCGTGTCGAGGTCATGGATGGATTTGATGGCGCGGGCGCGGCTGGCGATGTCCTTCAGGTCGCTGCCAACCTCGGTCATCTTCTTGAAGAAGCCGGCAGGGAAGAAGTGGTTGAAGGCGTCGATGCGCATGTCAGGCTCCAGTTTTCAGCGATCAGTGGCGAGCTTAGGAGATTTCGAACAATATCTGAATCGCGTTCCGTGGACTGCGGCGGTGTGACTCAGGGCGCGGGGGATTCTCGGTCAGGGTGAACCGGCGTAGGTCGGTCTGATGATCGACGAAGAAGCGATTCGGTACCGCTGGGAGAGCGTGGGGAGCCGGCTCGACGAGCGTGGCCGGCGGCTGTTCGCGGCAGCCGAGGTGCGCACGGCTGGCTGGGGCGGGCTTGCGGTGGTATCGCGCATCACCGGGCTGGCGCGCTCCACTATCAACCGCGGCGAGGACGATCTGGACGCCGCGCCGATGCTGCCGGGAAAGGTTCGCCGTGCCGGCGGTGGGCGCAAGGCGGTGAGCGAGAAGGACCCTGGGCTGGTTCCGGAGCTGCAGCGCCTGGTCGAGCCCGCAACGCTGGGCGATCCTGAGCGGCCATTGCAATGGGTGTCGAAGAGCATGGACAAACTCGCCGACACGCTCACAGCGATGGGACATCCGATCAGCGCCGACACGGTGGCCAGGGAGCTCATCAAGCTCGGCTACTCGCGCCAGTCGAACCGCAAGGCCGACGAAGGCTCACGCCATCCCGACCGCGACGCGCAGTTCGAGCACATCAACACGAAGGTGATCGCCGCACAGACTGCAGGGCAGCCCGTGATCTCGGTCGATACCAAGAAGAAGGAGCTGGTCGGCAACTTCAAGAACGGCGGCACGGATTATCGCCCCAAGGGCGAGCCGGTCCGCGTCAATGTGCACGACTTCGAGGACAAGACGCTGGGCAAGGTCGTGCCCTACGGCGTCTACGATATCGCCGCCAACGCCGGCTTCATCAGCCTCGGCATCACCTCCGACACCGCCGAGTTCGCCGTGGCGGCGATCCGCTGCTGGCTGGAGCGCATGGGGCGCGAGCGCTATCCCAAGGCCAAGGAGCTGACAATCACGGCCGACTGCGGCGGCTCCAACGGCGCGCGCGTGCGGCTGTGGAAGGTTGAGCTGCAGAAGCTCGCCGACGCCACCCGCCTGACGCTTCATGTCCACCACTATCCGCCCGGCACGTCGAAGTGGAACAAGATAGAGCACCGCCTGTTCTGCCACATCACGCAGAACTGGCGCGGCCGGCCGCTGACTGATCGTCTCGCGGTCGTAGAGCTGATCGGCGCCACCACCACCAAAGCCGGCCTCAAGGTGGACTGCGTGCTCGACGAGCGCACCTACGAGAAGGGCATCAAGGTCAGCGACACCGAAATGACCGCCCTCGACATCACCGGCGATGCGTTCCATCCTGAGTGGAACTACACGATCAAGCCGCGCCCCAGGTAGCGGTTATTGTCCGAAGTGTCCT
>DATBKR010000467.1:0-2923 GCA_036555805.1 Hyphomicrobiaceae bacterium
AGATGATCGCCTTCTGCGAGGAGATCCGCAGGCTACGCAAGCTCTCCTCGCTGAAGGGCATAGCGAAGATCGCCAAGCCGCGCCGCGAGGTGCTCCCGGCCGGCGCGCTGGTGCTGGAACGGCTGCTCAGGCACCTGCAGCCGCGCGAGGTGGTGTTCTCGGTGTTCGGCATCCGCGAGGGCCTGCTCTACGGCCTGCTGTCCGACGCCGAGCGGCGCAAGGACCCGCTGCTGTCCTTCTGCGCCGACTTCGCGCGGCTGCGGGCCCGTTCCGCCGAGCACGCGGTCGAGCTGTGCCGCTGGACGGACGCGCTGTTCCGCCCGCCGGGGCCTGCCGAGAGCGAGGACGAGCGACGCCTGCGCTGGGCCGCCTGCCTCTTGTCCGACATCAGCTGGCGGGCGCACCCCGACTATCGCGCGGAGCAGAGCCTGATCCTGATCGCCCAGTCGGCATTGGCCGCCATCGACCACCCGGGCCGCGTGTTCCTGGCGCTCGCCGGCTACTTCCGCCATCTGGGCGGCGGTGCGCGCGAGGAGGAGACCGAAGCCACCGACAAGCTCTCGCAGCGGCTCAGGGCGATCTTGTCCAAGCGCCTCTACCGGCGTGCCCGGATCATCGGGGCGGCCGTGCGCACCGCCCACATGCTCTCGATCGGCCGGCCGGGCATCATCGACAAGGCGCCGCTGGCCTATGAAAGGGACCGGCTCGTCCTTGTGCTTCCGAAGGCGCTGGCCGCCCTCGACGGCGAGCGCCTGAGGCGGCGCCTGGCCGTGCTGGGCGAGCTGTTGGAGCGCCCCGCGGACGTGCGCATCGCGTAGGCGGATGTCGGCAGCCCGGCAGGTTAGGGCGAAGCCCGTAACCCGCCACGCGGGGGCGCTAGCAAATGGTGGATTATGCGCCTTCGGCGCTAACCCACCCTACGACGCCCGACCCCCGACCCGCGACACCCGCGTGGCGTATAGGCGTCGCGGCCGACATCTGGCAATATGGCGCCGGCAACCTCTCGCTGGGATAGGCAACCAGGGATGGCCGACGACCCCTACACGGTGTTGGGCGTGCCCCGCACCGCGACGGACGAGGAGATCCGCCGCGCGTACCGCAAGCTCGCCAAGGAGCTGCACCCCGACCTCAACCCGGCCAACCGCGCCGCCGCGGAGGAGCGGTTCAAGAAAGTCTCGGCCGCCTACGACGTGATCGGCGATCCGGAAAAGCGCCGGCAGTACGACCGCGGCGAGATCGACGCCGGCGGCGAGCCCAGGCGCGGGTTCCGCCGGCCCGGCGGCGGGCCTTTCGAGGGCCGCGCAGGCGGTGCGCGGCCCGACGACGACTTCAGCTTCGGCGACATCTTCTCCGACCTGTTCGGCTCCATGCGCGGCCGGGGCGAGCCCGGCAGCCCCTTCGGCATGCGCGGGCGCGACGTCCGCTACAGTCTCGAGATCGACTTCCTGGAGGCCGCCCAGGGTGCCAAGAAGCGGGTGACGCTGCCCGACAGCGGCGCGCTCGACATCACGGTGCCGCAGGGCGTGGTGGACGGCCAGGTGCTGCGCCTGAAAGGCAGAGGCGCGCCCGGCCGGCGCGGCGCCGAGCCCGGCGACGCCCTGGTCGAGATCAAGGTGCGTCCCCACCCCTACTTCAAGCGCGCTGACGACGACATCGCCCTCGATCTTCCGATCACCATCGACGAGGCGGTGCTGGGCGCCAAGGTGGAGGTGCCCACCATCGCCGGCCGCGTGCAGCTCACCCTGCCGAAGGCCACCAGTTCGGGTCGCATCTTCCGTCTGAAGGGACGGGGCGTGCACAACACCACGACCGGCCATACCGGCGACCAGCTCGTCACGGTGCGCATCGTGCTCCCCGACGCCATCGACGACGAGCTGAGCTATTTCCTCTCGGAGTGGCGCCAGAAGCACAAATACGACCCCGGCCGTCCGTAGTCTGCACCCCAGCTCACGCCGGGACGCATAGGTTCAATACTGCTCACCCTGGCGTGAGGCGGCCTTCCTTCGCGACCATCGGCTCGCCATCTGGTAGAGGCAGAAAGGACGAGGCGGAGCCCACAGGGACTTCTCCGCGGCTTTCTCAGGGCATCGCTTGCGCACACAACGCGCCCGGAAAGCTGCGGCCCGGAGTGGCCGCCCCGATAAACGAAGTCATGACCACAATCGACTGGGTGCGGACCCTGCGTGCAATCGCCGTTGTCGCCCTGTTCGTTGCCGCGCTGCTGGCGGCGGTGCTGGGCCTGATCGGCGCCACCGGCCCTGCCGGCGGCATGTGGGCGCACACGACGGGCATGCACAGCGCCATGCCGCAAGGTGCGAGCGCGTTGGCCGGCGCGTAGTCGGCCGCCGCCCGGCCGGCCGGTGGCGGGCCGTTGGCGGCCTACCTCGCCGGCGGCTTCACGGTGAAGGGGATGACTTCGCCGTTCTCGATCCTGAGGGCGAGCTCGCCCCGTTTGAGGCGCTGGGCTTCGGCCCCGAACAGCTCGTAGCGCCAGCCTTTGAGCGCGGGGATGTCGGGGTCGTCCTCCGCCGCCAGCCGCTCCAGGTGCTCGGCGTCGGCAATCAGCCGCGGCGCCACCTTGCTGCGGGCCGCGCACGCCTTGAGCAGCACGCGCAGAAGCTCCACGGTGGCGGCCTTCTCGGCCGACAGGCCGGCGCCCTCGCGCAGCGGCGGCAGCGACCTCGGATCGCGCTTCAAGGCGCGGTTCACGGCCTCGAGGATCTCCTTGGCGCGGCTGGAGCGGGAGAACCCCTCGCTCAGCGACCTCAGATGCCCCAGCTGAGCCGTGTCGGTGGGCGCGCTGTTGGCGATGTCGTAGAGGGCCTCGTCGCGCAGGATGCGGTT
This sequence comes from Hyphomicrobiaceae bacterium, assembly GCA_036555805.1. Classification (GTDB taxonomy): domain Bacteria; phylum Pseudomonadota; class Alphaproteobacteria; order Rhizobiales; family Hyphomicrobiaceae; genus AWTP1-13. Next base: position 2,845 of record DATBKR010000467.1, read on the forward strand.
GCGCGGCACGTCCATCGTCTGCGCGAGCTTCTCGCGCCAGGCCGCCAGCTCGATCAGCACCGCCAGCCCCTTGCGGTTG
>DATBKR010000468.1:0-1894 GCA_036555805.1 Hyphomicrobiaceae bacterium
CGTCGGGGGAGCAATCCCAAAACTCGCCAAGCAACTTTGGAGGAATCCAACCTTGCGTAGCGTTGTCTTTCGTGTGCCCGGCCTCATCGCGGCCGGGGTTGCCGCCTGCGTGCTCTCAGGGGGAGCCGCTGCAGTCACCGACGCCCCGGCGGTCGGATCTCAGGAAAATGCATCGGGAGCCCAGCTCGCGCTCGGCGCACCCGATGTCGCCTTCGAGACCTTTCTCGATCGCTTGATGCGCGCCGAATCGGCCGGCCGCGACACCGCGGCAAATCCGCGCTCCACGGCGCTGGGGCCGTTCCAGTTCATCAAGTCCACCTTCCTCGCCGTGATGCGCCGGCACTTCCCGGCCGACGTGGCCAACCTCAGCGACCGCGACATCCTGGCTCTGCGCACCGACCGGGGCTTTGCGCGCCGCGCCGCTGAGGCCTTCTCGCGCGACAACATGGACTTCCTCGCCGACAGGGGGCTGAAACCCACCTTCGGCCACCTGCGGCTCGCGTTCCTGCTCGGACCGTCGGCGGCGGCGAAGGTGGTGCAGGCGGCCCCCAGCAAGCCGGTCTCGCACATCCTGGACGGCAGTGTCATCGTCGCCAACCCGTTCATGCGGCGCATGACCGCCGGCGATCTCGTCGCCCGCGCCACCCGCGATGTCAGCCCGAAGGGGCAGCCCGCCCAGCAGGCTGCGCCAGCCGAGACGCAGCCCGCCGTGCCCGCGCCAGCGGAGCAGCCAATGCGCGTTGCCGAGGTCGAACCGGCTTCCTCGACGCAGCCGGAGCGGCCGGCGCAGGCGGACGGTGCCGCCAACGCCGTGCCCGGGCCAGCGGAGCAGCCCACGCGCATTGCCGAAATCGAACCCGCTTCCCCGACGCAGCCGGAGCGGCCGGCGCAGGCGGGCGGTGCCGCCGACGCCGCGCCCGCGCCTTCGGCGCAAAAGGAGCGGCCCACGGCAGGGCCCGCCGCTGCGCCTCGCCCGACGGCGCGTACCGCCGCTGCGCCGGCCAAACGTGGCGCAGGGCGCTCGGCGGAGCGCCTCGTGATCAACGTCACGTGCAACGAGAGGCTTGCGAGCTGCCGCCGCTGGATCGACGAACAGGTCGCCAAGGCGCTGCGCACGCACACCGCTGCCAGCGACACGCGGTCGGGAGCCTGACCGGCCGGCCCGGCCCCTTGGGTACCTGGGCGGCCCGCTGCCTCAGACGCCGAGGTAGCGGTGCTGGAACTCGGGGGCCGCGGCCAGCTCGGCCGACGTGCCGCTCCACACCACGCGACCCCGCTCGATCAGGTAGTGATGGTCGGCGAGCCGCGTGAGCGCGGCCACGTTCTTGTCGATCACCAGGATCGCCTGTCCGGCCGCCCTGAGCCGGGCGAGGCAGCGCCAGATCTCCTCGCGGATCAGCGGGGCGAGCCCCTCGGTGGCCTCGTCGAGGATCAGCAGGCGCGGATTGGTCATCAGCGCGCGCCCGATCGCCAGCATCTGCTGCTCGCCGCCTGAGAGCAGGTTGGCCGCACTGTCGAGGCGCTCGGCCAGGCGCGGGAACAGCGCGCACACCTTGTCGAAGGTCCACGGGTCGGCCGACCCGCTGCGGTTGGCCGCCGTGGCGATAAGGTTCTCGCGTGCGCTGAGGTTGGGGAACACCTGCCGCCCTTCGGGCACGAGGCCTACGCCGAGCTTGGCCACGCGATAGGACGGGAGCGAGCGGATCTCACGGCCGTCGAGCCGGATCGAGCCCGCCGACGCCGGCGTCAGCCCCATGATGGAGCGCACCGTGGTGGTCTTGCCCATGCCGTTGCGGCCCATCAGCGTCACCATCGCGCCCGGCGCAATGGCGAGCGAGACGCCGAACAGCACCTTGCTGCGGCCGTAGGCCGTCTCGATGCCCTCCACCTCCAG
>DATBKR010000469.1:0-13235 GCA_036555805.1 Hyphomicrobiaceae bacterium
GCGTCCGCCGAACATGGAGGGCCGCGGCGAGATTCGGCAGCGCGAACTGGTCAAGAACGCGCTGCGGATGCGTCCCGACCGCATCATCGTCGGCGAGGTCCGCGGCGAGGAAGCGTTCGACATGCTGCAGGCCATGACCACCGGACATGAAGGCTCCATGACCACGGTCCATGCCAACAGCCCTCGCGATGCGGTGTCGCGCATGGAGCAGATGGTGGGAATGGCGGGCTTCCCCATGAGCGAGGCGAGCATCCGGTCCCAGATCGCCTCGGCGATCAAGATCATTGTGCAATTGCAGCGCTTCGCCGACGGCAAGCGGCGCGTAACGAGCGTCAGCGAGATCACCGGCATGGATGCCGCCGTCGTGCAGATGCAGGAGATTTTCAAATTCCAGCGCAATCCGCAGGGTAGCGGAGAGTTTCGCGCCACAGGATTGCGGCCGACGTTCGCCGAGGCGTTGCTGGAAAACGGTGCGGAGCTGCCCTCCAATGCCTTCCACCCTGGGGTTCCGCAGTGATGGCAAACATTCTCAATTTTGGCCAAGCGGGCGGTGCAGTCGGCATCGGCGCCTTGATCCTCGTCTTTTGCGCCTATTTTCTCGCGCTGGAGGCGGTCTTCCTGTCGGTCATGGGGCGGGCCGCGGCGCGCAATCAGGTGAACAAGAGGCTATGGACCGACGTTACGCCTGCGGGGCAGTTCCAGAACCTGGTCAAGGTGAGGCGCGGACGTGCGCTTGCGCCCAATGGCGACTACATCCTGCGCAGCAACCGCCTCAACAGGCTCGTTCTGCAATCGGGCACATCGTGGGGCATGACCGGCTTTGCCGCCCTGTTCGCCGGCGGAAGCATCGCCATTTTCCTCGCCACGCATTTTGTGCTCTCGAGCGGCCTTTTCCCGGCGACGATCGGAGGGGTGCTGGGTGGGGCTGGCCTGCTCTACTTCAACCTCATGCGCCAACGTGCCGCGCGGCAGCGCAAGCTGGAAGCCCAGCTCCCCGAAGCCATCGACATTCTGGTGCGCAGCCTCAAGGCCGGGCATCCGATCCTGGCGGCGATACGCCTCGTCCGGCGAGAGCTGCCGGATCCTATCGGAAGCGAGTTTGGCATCCTCGCCGACGAGATCACCTACGGCCTCGACCTCGAGTCCGCAATGAACAACTTGGCTGCCCGTGTCGGGCAGGAGGATCTGACGCTGGTCGTGGTCGCCGCCGGCATCCAGGCGAGTGCCGGTGGCAACCTTGCAGAGATCCTCGGCGGCATGTCGCACGTCGTACGGGAACGCCTCAAGATGCGACTGAAGGTCAAGGCCATGTCCGCCGAGGGACGTTTCTCGGCAATGATGCTGAGCGTCCTGCCGTTCGCGCTCTTCGGAATTCTCTGGCTTGTCGCCCCGAGCTTCTATGGCGAAATATGGGATCAGCCCATTGTCAAGCCTGTCCTTTCTGCAGCTGCCGGCTGGCTCATGATCGGCAATTTCGTGATGCACAAGATGGTTAGATTCAGGATTTAGCGGAGTCCGCTGGTGTTCGATCTCGACACATTGATCGGCCTGCCCGGTGGAGCGAATGCCCTGCCCGTTATCGGCGCGGCGGTGTTCGGGTTTGTTTTCTTCGCCGTATTGATCGTTGTCCAGGCGATCCAGTCACGCACCACGGTCAGAAAGCGTGCGATCGCCTTCAACCCGGCACACGCGAGAGCGCCATCCAGCAGCCGGGAGGGAGGCGACCGATCCGGGGCGAAGTCGCCGGAGAGCTACGACGCGGAGGAAGCCTCGGAGCTCTTGTTTGCGATGGAGAAGGGGCTGGCCGCCGGAAGCGACACGCGCCTGTCCAAGATCCGCCGGGACCTGATCCGAGCCGGCTACTTCAGCAAGGAGGCGGTCTTCTACTACTACTTGTCGCGTGTCGCCTCGGCGTGCCTGGCTGCGTATCTCGTCTCGGTGATCGCGGATTTCGCCGACACCAATATGTCATCGGGGGGCCTCGTTGCCTGCGTTGTCGCGGGCGCGGCAGCAGGCCTGCTGCTCCCCGCGTTCTACTTGCGCCGGCGCCACAGTCTCTTGGACCAGCAATGCCGTGAGGGATTTCCGACGTTCCTCGACCTTCTGGTGGTCTGCTCGGAGGCCGGCATGACGCCGCGCGCCGGGATCGAGCGCGTCAGCCGTGAAATCACGCGCACCCACCCCTTTCTGGGCGCCAACCTGTTCCTGATGAGCCTGGAGCTGCGGGCGGGCAGGCCTCTGATCGAGGCGGTCGAGGGGCTTTGGCGACGTGTCAACCTGGACGAGATCCGAAGCTTCGGATCGTTGTTGCAGCAGACCGAGGAGCTTGGCACCAACCTGACAAGCACTCTGCGCGTCTTCAGCGAGGATATGCGTGCACGGCGTTTCTTCCGTGCGGAGGAAAAGGCGTACGGACTGCCGGTGAAACTCGTCCTGCCGCTGGCGCTCTTTGTCTTTCCCGGCATGCTCGTCGTGGCATTGCTGCCGGTCATTACCAGAATACAGAAGGCTTTCTTTTGATGGGGCGCGGGAGTGGATCCAATGTATCGCATTTTCAGAAGGCTGATGGGGCCCATAACCCTGCTGGTCCTGCTTGGTCTGGCAGCCTGCAACGGCAGCGAGGGCCGGTTGTTGCTCGACCGCCCGGTTGAGGATCCGGTCTTTGGCTCCCTGCCCGCGGAGAAGTCGATCGAGATCGGAAAGAGGTACTATCTTCATGGTCAATACGGCTTGGCGGAACAGGCGTTCCGACAGGCGGCCGAACAGGACCACAACAACGCAGAGGCCTGGCTCGGGTTGGCTGCGTCCTACGATCGGCTGCGGCGCTTCGACCGCGCCCGTCAGGCATACGATGCCGTCATCAAGCTCGCCGGACGCACACCGACCATCCTCAACAACCTGGGCTACCACTATTTCCTGAGCGGCGATCGCGCCCGCGCTCGTGAAACGCTGGTTGCAGCCCTCCGCGCTGATCCCGAGAACGAGTACATTCGCAACAATCTCGCCCTCGTCGCTGGCGACAGGCCGGCAGCGGAATGGGGCACCAGCGTGAGAGCCGAGCCCTGAGGGCAGTTTTGCAGGGCATGCGCGTTGTCAACCGGATCGGAGGAGGATTGGGACAGCGGGCGTGCGCCTGCCGGTAAGTCACCCGCTTCAGTGGGTGCTGATATTGGCGATAAGGGATATGGCAAGCTCTTCCGGTGCGGGATTTCGTTGGCGGATCTTTTGGGCGGCGGCCGCCCTTGTGCTGCTGCAAGCAATGGTGCGTTCTGAGGGTCTTGCGGACAATCTCACGGACAACCCAGCCGCTCGGCGCCAGCGCGCGGTGATTTCCATCGAAAGGGGCAATGCCGATCTCCTGGGCGGCAATTCCGGCTCCGCTCTGATCAACTACCTGACGGCCCGCCGCGTATTTGAACGTCTCCTGGCCGACGCGCCGGAAAACCGAGGACGGTGGCGAGACCTCTCCGTAACCTTGGAAAGGATCGGCGACGTTTCCGTCCTGCAGGGCGACCTGAGCGGAGCTCTGGTCAGCTTCAGGCAAGCGCACGCCCTGGCGGAGCGACTCGCGCGAGACGATCCGGACAACGGCGATCTGCAAAGCGATCTGTCGGTGACTCAGGAAAGGATCGGGGACACATTCTTCGCGCAGGGAAGCCTGAGCCGGGCGTTGGCGAGCTATGCGGCGGCGCACGCAACCCGGGAGCGGTTGGCCAAGAGCGACGAGACCAATGTCGGCTGGCAGCGGAACCTGTCCGTCTCACACAACAAAATGGGCGATGTGCTCGCGTCGCTCGGGAAGCTGGCTGAGGCACTGGCGCACTATGATGCCGCCTATGCCATCAGGGACCGCCTGACCAAGGCCGACCCCGCAAACCCATGGGCACAACGTGACCTTTCCGTGTCGCAGGAGAAGATCGGCGACGCGCTGCGGGCCCAGGGCAGCTTGTCCCAGGCGCTGGCACGCTACGAGGCGGCGCTCGCAGTGAGGGAACGGCTTGCGCAGGCTGATCCCGGAAACGTGGAAAGGCAGCGCGACCAGTCTGTCCTGTACGACAGGATGGGTGACGTGGCGCGCGCCCAGGGGCACCTGAGCGAAGCGTTGGCGCGCTATCGGGCGGCGTTCGCGATCAGTGAGCGGCTGGCTGAGGTCGATCCGGGCAATGCCGAATGGCAGCGTGACGTGTCGGTGTCGCACGAGAAGATCGGCGACGCGCTCCGCGCGCAGGGGCGGCTCGCACAGGCATCCGTGCATTACGACGAAGCCCTCGCCATCAGTGAGAGGCTGGCGCTGGCGGAACCGCGCAACGCCGGCTGGCAGCGCGATGTGCACGCGGCGCTGAGGCGAATCGCGGAGGTCGCGATCTCTCGCGGCGACGTGTCCTCGGCGCTTGCCGACCTGCAACGAGGCTGCACCCTCATGGAGCGCCTCGCACAGGCGGACCCCGAGAATGTCAGCTGGCATCGCGATCTGGCCCTTTGCCAGGAGTTCATCGGCGATGCGCTTGTCGCTCAGGACAAGTCGACTGAGGCGCTCGCGACCTACTCGAGGTCTCTGTCCATTCTCGAACGCTTGGCAAACGCCGACGCCGACAATGCCCAATTGCGCCGCGATATCACGGTCTCGAACATAAAAATCGGTCACGTCTTGCGCCAACAGCATGACCTGCCGGCGGCGATGGCGCGGTACTCGACCGCTCTCGAGATGGCAACGAGACTTTCAGACTCAGATCCGAAAAACACAGTCTGGCGGCGCGATGTGGCGATCGCCAGGGGCTCCATCGGCAACGTGCTTATGGCCCAGGGCGATCTCGATGGGACATTGAGAGAGTACAGGGCGCATTTCGAGATTGTCTCGCGGTTGGCGGAGAGCGATCCGAACAACTCCGTGTGGCAGGCCGATCTCTCGGCTTCGCATTTGAAGATCGGCGACGTGCTTCGATCGCAGAACAAGCTGAGCGATGCGCTCCCGAATTATATGGCGGCACTGGACATTGCCAAAGACCTCGCCCGGCATGCCCCTGAGAACAACGAATGGCAACGCGACGTAGCGGTTGGCTGCGGAAAGCTTGCACGCTTGCATCGGCAAGCGGGCGAGGCGGACCGCGCCTTGGATCTTTTTCGAGAAGGCCGAGCGATCATGGAACGTATCGTAGGGCTGTCGCCCGAGCACGCCGGTTGGAAGGATGACCTCGCTTGGTTCGATGCCCAGATTGACGCGCTCAAGAGATAGCGGGAGACCGAGATACGCCATTAGCGCGGACGCCCGCTGCGCGTCCCTTTCTTCGGCCTTCCTCTCGGCATCATAACCGCCACATTGCGGGCCCTCACGCAGCCATTTTACCGCGGTGCTGAGACCGTCCGCACAACTGATATTCCCCTGATATACCGCGTTGGCATAGCGTGGGAGTTTACGTGGATAGTTGAGCCCTCGTAGCCCAGGCGCGCGGCATTGAGCTTCAAATCTGGTGCCTGCCAATGGTAATGCTTACGACGATTCTGCTGCTTTCGCTGGGGATAGCGTCCGGTTTGGCACGTCGGGCCTGGTGGGAAATGGGCGTGCTGACGCTGGTGGCCTGGGGCTCGCTGCAGCTGGTGGACTCCTGGATGGCCAATTGGCGGATTGGGATCGGCTTGCCTCGCGACGAGTTCTTCATCGAGGCTCCGGCGAGGGCTTGGCTGCTGATCGGCGTTGGCGTCTATGTGAGCTATGGACTGGCGTTCCTGTATTCCCGCTGGCGCCTGCCACCGGGATCATCGGACCGCTGACCTGCAGAAACCCCGCCCGCCGGGCAAAGGCCCGCCAGCTGGAAAGGGGCCATGGAACCACGTGGGCGCCACTTGCCTTCGGCGGATCCCAACCCAGCGAGATTGACTTTGAGCTTTTTGGATGAGTGTTGCAAATTCAGCACATACGTCGCCACGCCCCGCAATATACTCTCGTGGCCGAAGCAAAATACCCGTGCGCCACACTGCGACTTGCGGGTGCGGGTACACAAGCCGGGGTGCAAACGCACGGGAAATTTGTTGACCTACGGACGATTCTCCAGCGACCGGAAGGCAGATTTGAAAATAACTTACCACCCGGAGGCTGATGCAAGCGTGACGATCAATATCAGAGATTTATCAGATCGGACGGACTTCAGGAGCTTCTCAATGGAACATGAAAGCATCGACTGGAATCGGTCGATCGAACAGCAGATTGAGGAAATAATTGTTGCAACTGCCGCTGCGCGCAGGCTTGTACGCCAGATCGGATATAAGAAAGATGCACATCCCGAGCTGATCACAAGAGAGAATTACGCGTGCTTCCAATCGGTCATCCATTCAATGGCCCAGCTCGTATGCGAGGTTGAACGAAGCCCTCTTTATAAGGGCGCCTTAGAGGAGCTGCTCAAAAGGCAAAGGCGCAAGCAGCGGCAGATTGTGGCCAAGCACTTTGGCCGCATCCTCTTGCGTGGCGAGACATCGCACTGATCGGGACGGCAGACCCATCCGCTGCTCCGGCGCGACGCCCGGTCAACCGAAGTAGCAGAGACAGAGGAGCCCCGAAGGGGGCGAGCGCAGCTCCCCGGCGCCAGATTTCACATTGCGGCGCATCGGGATCAGGGAGCGCTAGACGAGACCCATGACCCATCCAACCGGGAATTCGGCAAGTGCGCCGAGCGCCGTGAGGACCATTGTGCCGACGCTGCCATACCGCAACGCGATGGCCATGGTCGATTGGCTCTCCGAGGCATATGGACTCGAGAAGCGCCGCCTTGCCACCAGCGAGTCCGGGGGGTTTCAGCGCGCCCAGCTGGCGTGCGGCGACAGCATCATCCTTGTCGTCGGGGCCGAAGACCCGAAGCTCGAACGGCTGGTTGTGCACCCCGATCAGATCGGAGGTGTCGAGACGCAAGCCTGCTATCTGGTCGTTTCAGACATCGATGCGCATTTCGCCAGGGCGGTGGCCAAGGGCGCAGAGATTGTTTCCGGGATCGAGGGCAAGGATCGCGGCGACCGCTACTACGTCGCCCGCGACCCTGAAGGCCACATTTGGATGTTCGGGACTTACGATCCGTACGAGAGCCGGCATCGATATCAGAGCGACGCCCGGCACGGCCGCAAGGTCGGTCTGCGCAGACCGCTCCTGGCAATGGCGCTTGCCGTGTTGATGGCATCGATCGCAGCCGGCATGTGGACCTACGGCGCCCGGCTCGCTGCGCTCAAGCCTCACGTTCTTTTTCTTGCAACAGATGAGCATGACGTGCGCCCGGGCGCGCTGGGCGACCCCAGCCATATTGCGGATCGGGCTCTGCAAGAGCAGACGGCCAGAGAGCGTGCCGAGCGCGAACTCTCCCAGGCACGTTCGGCCCTGGAAGCCGCGTTGCAGCGCGAGAAGGAAACGCGAAGCCTGCTGGCCCAGGAGATGCGCGCGAAGGAAAGCCTTGCCCAGAGAGCAAAGAGTTCAGAGGATCGGGCTGGGCAGGAGCGAGCCGCCAGAGAGGCTGCGGAAAGGGCGGCACGGGATGCCGCCGACCAGCTGGGCCGTGCCCAACTCGCCCAGGCCATGGCGGAGCGTGCCGCAAAGGAGATGGCGGAGAGATTGGAGCGCGAGCGCAAATCGCGCGTGCTTGCCGAGCAGTCCGTGCAGAGCGCCATCGCCGAGCTGGCACACGAGCGCAGCGCAAAGGCTGCCGCCGAGCTCGCCGCAGGCGAGCTGCGAACTCAGCTCTCGGTGCCCGGTGCGGGTGCGACCGGCCAGGGAATCCTGGCGCTTCGCGATCAGTTGGAGAAGGAGCGTCGGGTCAGGGAGATGTTCGAGCGATCGGCGAAGGACGCCAAGCTGCAGCTCGCTCAAGAGAAGTATTCCCACGATGCCACCGAACGCGCGCTCAAGCAGGTACAAGATCGATTGGAGCAGACGCAGGACCGATTGGCGGCCGCTTCGTGTTGGGCCTGCCCCTCAGGCGCACCTTGCACGCGACCCAACTGATCAGGTTTTTTTCAACCTGCCCGGACGAGCCAGCTGTAGGCGGCGCACAAGAGTGCTCCGAGAGCAGCAGCGATCATGCCCAGCTTGATGAGCATATCTCGCCGCGCGGTTCGCCGCCGCAAAGCGGCTCTGACGTCGTCCTGCGATCTGCGCTTGGGATTGCGCGGCGGCGACGGGTTGTTGGGATGAGCAGTCACGAGATCGCCACCAGCCGATCGTTGCATGGAGTTCCGCCTGCCGTCTGCAGCTTCAGTGGCAGGATCGGGCGCAGCTGTGCCCGCGTTACCCGCCAGCATGATTTTGTCCGAGCCGTCTGGAGCCTCGAGCCGGCCTGTCCGGCCCCCCATGAGAGAGGCCCCGCGTTCGCGCCGTGGGGCCTCTAAGGGTTGGATTCAAATCCTGATCGGCGCCCGGCCTCGGGCTGGCCGCTCACCTGTCCGCCCACGCCAACGCAATTGTCAGCACGACAGGCAAGAGTGCAAAAACCATGAGCGACAACTCCCAGTACATGACTAACCTCCTCCAACCGTCCGAAGTAGCTCTCAGCAAGCCAGTCAGCATGCTCTCCAAGGTACCAACAGCATCGCGCGCAAGCTGTAGCCCGCTAGCAACAGACCGGATAAATCTGATAAATATCTGACATTGCCTATTCGGATTGCGTCAGATCGCTTCCACTCGGCCCGAGGTCCGGCATCCCGCCGATGATGGCTTCGGTCCCGCTCCCCACGTGCTCTCGGGCGTTGCGCACCATGCCGACCCCGGCATAACCGAGGCTCCACACGCCGCGAACCGCCGCCGGATTGACGTGGTCAGGCGCTCTGATCGACATTAAACTGATAGATTTCTGATATTAGCCGTAAGTAGATAGTCAGTTTCATGAAGAGTGTTGCCATCCGGATACATCTCTTTGCGAAATATCCGATATGATCCATCCGCGTGCCGCTACCCCGCTGGCGCGTGGAAGTCCGGGGCTTCGTTCATGTGGCTGTGTTCCCCCGACACAGCGGCAGGTGCGGGACGACCGGGTCTTCTCAACTCACATGTCGGTAACGGCAGAGGGGCACCGCCTCCTGTTCCCTCTGCCGCCTTTTCAAGTCGCTGATTGGTGCTTTGACTTTTCTATGAGGCGCTAATGCTCGCGCGCATTCCTGTTTGCCTCGGCTCGATAGTGCTGACCCACCTGGTTTGCCCTGCGGTCGCCGCCCGGCAGCCCGCGTCGGACTGGACCCAATGCGTGAACGAAGGCGGGGTCTTCACCCTCGACGATCAGGTGATAGCCTGCACGGCGGTGCTCCAGTCGGCCCGGGACACGCCCGCCAATCTGGCCCTCGCCCACCAATACCGCCTCAACGCCTACCGGAAGAAGAGGGAGAAGACCGGCGCGGTTGCCGATCCCGCGGACAAGCCCGCGCTGGACACGGCCTCCACCGCACGAGCGCGCTAGCCCCGAAGCCGTTCCCGCCGGGCGGCAGCGGCATCGCCAGCATGGTTGAGATCACCGCCGCCGAGCAGGGGCAGGGCCGCAATCTGGAAGGGTAGCTCAATCGGCAGAGCCTCCTCGCTTCGCGAGGGGCGATGCGGGTTCGAATCCCGCCCCTTCCACCACCCCGAGCACGATGCGCAAATCCGCTCCTGGGGCATGTTCACCCTCTCCTTCAGGCGCAACAGAAGGGGCCGGGTCGAGGAAGTCCCACCGGGCATGCCCGCTGCCTCTCTCGCGAGCAACCTCCGCCGAGTACGCAGTCGGAATCCTCCCGTTGTTCTTGGCCGCCAATTTCCTCAATCGCCGCTCGCTCGTCTCCACGCCTCGCGCAGAACCGATCGGAATCACACGGGATTGCAACGACATACCGCCACCACGCGCAACTGGAACGCCGCGACGGCGCTGTGCGCCATGGCAGGGGGAAGGGGCTCAGCCCCCTGACCCCGCGCGCACGAGAGCCGCGACGCCCGGCAACTCCCGCCCCTCCAGCCACTCGAGGAACGCGCCCCCCGCCGTGGAGACATAGGTGAACCTGCCGGTCACGCCCGCCGCATTGAGTGCCGCCACGGTATCGCCTCCGCCAGCCACCGAGACGAGTTTACCTGCCTGGGTGGCCGCCGCCGCGGCGCGCGCGAGCTCGAACGTACCCTCGCCGAACGGCGGGATTTCGAAGGCGCCGAGCGGGCCGTTCCAGAGCAGCGTGCGGCAGCCGCCGAGCACCTGCGTGTAGTGCGCCACCGCCTTCGGACCCACGTCCAGGATCATCTGGTCGGCGGGCACCTCCAGCACCGGGCAGACGCGCCAGGGCGCGCCGGCCTCGAACTTGGCCGCCACCACCGCGTCTGCCGGCAGCACCACCTCGCAGCTCCTCGCCTTGGCCGCGTGCATGATCCGGCGGGCGGTCTCGGCCAGGTCGGGCTCGGCCAGCGACCTGCCCACGTTCACCCCCTGGGCCAGCAGGAAGGTGTTGGCCATGCCGCCGCCGATGATCAGCTTGTCCACCTTGGCACTGAGGTTGGTGAGCACCGGGATCTTGGTCGACACCTTGGCGCCGCCGACCACGGCCGCGACCGGCCGCTGCGGCTTCTCCAGCACGCTGCGCAGCGCCGCCACCTCCTCCATCAGCAGCGGGCCGGCGTAGGACGGCAAGATGCGCGTGATGGCGTCGGTGGAGGCGTGCGCGCGGTGTGCCGTGGAGAAGGCGTCGCCCACGAAGATGTCGCCGAGTTTCGCCAGAGCCTGCGCGAAGCCGGCATCGTTCTTCTCCTCGCCCTTGTGGAAGCGCAGGTTCTCCAGCACCGCGATGTCTCCGGGCGAGAGCGAGGCAACCACCTTTTGCGCCGCTTCGCCGACGCAGTCGGGCGCGAAGGCGACCGACCGGCCGAGAAGTTGGCCCAGCCTAGCCCCCACGGGGCGCAGGCTGAACTCGGGGCCGGGCGCGCCCTTGGGCCGCCCGAAGTGGGAGATGACGACCACCTTGGCGCCGCGCCTGGCGAGATCGGCGAGGCCGGGCAGCAGGCGCTCCAGCCGCGTCGCGTCCGTCACCTCGCCGCTGCGCACGGGCACGTTGAGGTCGGCGCGCACGAGTACGCGCTTGCCCCTGACGTCGAGGCCGTCGGTGGTCTTGAGCTTGTCGAGGTCCATCTTAGTTCGTGTCGGTTCCAAGAGGCGTCCAGCGATAGATGTCGGCAAGCGGCATTGCGACGCCGATCGCTGGCAATGTGAGGGCTTCGGAGAGGCGCTCAAAAGAGCGCTTCTTCCACGCGATTTCGCGGTCATAGACATCGACCACAACGGCCTTGAGCGACACCGTGACGAAATGCTGGCAGTTTGGCACGCTCGCATACACCTTGCGGCGCCAGGCCTGATCCGCCCTGCTGTTGCTGCGGGAGAGAACCTCGAACAGGACGAGCGCGTCCTCCGTAACCGGGAACGACGTGGCTGCCGCCTCCTTCACGAAAACGTCGGGCTGGGGCAGGCTGCGAGGGGACGCAGGGACCCGGGTGCCAACACCGGGCATCGGCAGCCAACTTGCGGCGGCTCGCTGCTTGTGCACCATGAGGTGCGTGAGAATGGTCGCCACAATGACCTGATGGAACTCCACCGGTGACGGGTTCATGATCGCAACCCCCTCGATCAGCTCCCAGCGCTCCCCATCCGGACGCGTGTCCGTAAAGGCGAGGAACTCCTCGATCGTAAGCTGATCTTCGGGCGCGAGCTTCGTGCGGGTGCTCATCACTCGATCCTCAGGTTCTGCGAGCGTCACGGCAGGAAGGGAATAGGTAGCGGCGCGAGCGGCTCGCACAACAGGCCAGATGGCGCTTACGATTCTACCAGCTTGCGCGCGGCGGCGGCAACGGCGGCCGGCGTCATGCCGAAGTGCTCGTAGAGCGGCGCGGCCGGGGCCGAGGCGCCGAAGCCCCCCATGCCGACGAAGGCGCCGCGCTCGCCCAGCCAGCGCTCCCAGCCGAAGCCGACCGCCGCCTCCACCGCCACGCGCGGCGCGGAGCCCAGCACCGCCTCGCGATAGGCGGCCGGCTGGGCGGCGAACAGTTCCCAGCATGGCATCGACACCACGGCTGCCTCGATGCCGTGCCCGGCCAGCAGCGCCCGCGCTTCCATGGCGATGCCCACCTCCGAGCCCGTGGCCAGCAGGGTGATGTCGCGCTTGCGGCCCGGCGTCTCGGCCAGCACGTAGGCGCCTTTGGCGCACAGGTTCTCGTCGGTGTGGGCGGTGCGCAGGTTGGGCACCGCCTGGCGCGTCAGCGCCAGCACCGAGGGGGTTTCGCCCGGCCGCACGGCCAGCTCCCAGCACTCCGCCGTCTCGACGCCGTCGGCGGGGCGGAACACGTTGAGGTTGGGAATGGCCCTGAGCGCCGCCAGGTGCTCCACCGGCTGGTGCGTGGGTCCGTCCTCGCCCAGCCCGATCGAGTCGTGCGTCATCACGTACACCACGCGCTGGCGCATCAGCGCGGAGAGACGGATGGCCGGCCGGCAATAGTCCGAGAACACCAGGAACGTGCCGCCATAGGGAATCAGGCCGCCGTGCAGCGCCATGCCGTTCATGACGGCGGCCATGGCGTGCTCGCGCACCCCATAGTGGAGGTAGCTGCCGGCGAAGCTGCCGGCCGAAACGACCGCCTGGCCCTTGACCCTGGTGTTGTTGGAGCCGGTCAGGTCGGCCGAACCGCCGATCAGCGCCGGCAACGCCGGGATCAGATGCTCCAGCGTCGCCTCCGACCAGGCGCGCGTGGCCCTCTTGACCGTCGCACCAGCCGCGGCTTTCTTGGCGGCGGCGATCGCCGCGGCGATGGCGGGAGCGGCCGCCCGTGCGGGATGCTCCACGGCGGCGCGGACCTCGGCATCGAGGCTCTGCCAGCGCTCCGTCCAGGCTTCGTGCGGCACCGCCCCGCGCGCCCCGCAGGCGCGCCAGGCCGACAGCACGTGGGGGGGCACCTCGAACGGCGCGTACCCCCAACCCAGCCTGCCGCGGGCGGCCGCGACCTCCTCCGGCCCGAGCGGCGAGCCGTGCGTGGAGGCCGTGCCCTGCTTGGTGGGCGCGCCGTAGCCGATGACGGTCCGGCAGACGATCAGCGTCGGCCGGTCCGAGCGGCGCGCCAGCTCGATGGCGCCGGCGATCACGTCCGGATCGTGCCCGTCCACGCGCAGGGTGGCCCAGCCGCTGGCCTCGAAGCGCATCGCCTGGTCGTCGGAGACGGCGAGCGAAGTGGGCCCGTCGATGGAGACCTGGTTGTCGTCGAACAGCACGATCAG
>DATBKR010000470.1:0-11544 GCA_036555805.1 Hyphomicrobiaceae bacterium
GATCTCCATGAACCGCCGGCTCGGCGGCGACGCCTCCCTCAACGCGCCCGTGCGCGCGGACACGGAAGGCAGCGGCGAGTGGCAGGACTGGCTGGTGGACGAGGCGCCGGATCAGGAGGAGCGGCTGGTCGAGTCCGAGGAACTGTCGCAGCGCAAGGCATACCTGGAGAAGGCGATGGGGACGCTCAACGAGCGCGAGCGGCGCATCTTCGAGGCGCGGCGGCTGACCGAGGAGCCGGCGACCCTGGAGGATCTCTCCGAGGAGTTCGGTGTGAGCCGCGAGCGCATCCGCCAGATCGAGGTGCGCGCCTTCGAGAAGGTGCAGGCCGCGGTGCAGAAGGCCGCCCGCCGCGACGAGGCCGCTGCCGGGGCGACGATCCACTAGGACGGACCCGCCGCTCCTCGGCAGGCAGGGCCCCGGCCCGTCGCGGCGGAGCGTTTACGGTGCGGCCCGGGTTTGCACGCCCGGGTTTGCATGCCCGGGTTTGCACGTTTGTGCCGGATGCGCAACTATGGGTTCTCGGGGGGCGCGGCTCTGGCGTGACCGGCGTCCATTTCACGTTGCATCCTCACGCAGCGCCGAGGTCTTGAACGTCAGAGTTCAGGAGGATCGGCTCATGCTCCAGACGAAGCCCGACAGCGACGTCATCCTGCCGGCGGAGCCGGCGCGCGACCTTCCCGAGGTCCGCTCCATCCGGCCCGGCGACCTCGTCGATGCGCTGGCCAAGGGCCTTGCCGATTTCCTGGCGATGCCCACGCACGTCGTCTTCCTCAGCCTGATCTATCCGATCGCCGGCCTCATCATCGTGCGCTGGACCTTCGGCTACGATATCCTGCCTATGCTCTATCCGCTGCTGGCCGGTTTCGCCCTGATCGGTCCGTTCGCGGCCATCGGCCTCTACGAGCTGAGCCGGCGGCGCGAGATGGGCCTCGACACCTCGTGGAAGCACGCCTTCGACATCGTGCACTCCCCCTCGCGGTGGTCGATCGCCGCGCTGGGGCTCTTGCTGCTCGCGGTGTTCGGCGTGTGGCTCGCAGTGGCGCACGGCCTCTATTTGGCGCACTTCGGCGAGGACGAGCAGCCGATAGCGCTGGCCGAGCTTGGCCGCCGCATCTTCCAGACGCCGCAGGGCCACAGCCTGATCGTGACCGGCAACGCCATCGGGTTCCTGTTCGCGCTGGCCGCGTTTGCGCTGAGCGCGGTCTCGTTCCCTCTGCTGCTCGACCGCAACGTCGGGATGGCGGCGGCCGTCGTCACCTCGATCCGGGCCATACTGAAGAGCCCGTTCACAATGGCCATGTGGGGCCTGATCGTGGCGATCGGGCTTGCCCTCGGCTCCCTCCCTGCCCTGTTCGGGCTCGCGGTGGTCATGCCCATCCTCGGCCATGCGTCCTGGCACCTCTACCGCAAGGTGGTGGCGCGCGACGCCGGCCCGCGGCCCGAATACCACCCGCACCCCAAGGGTCAGCGCTACGCCGCCGACTTCCCGTCGTCGCTGTTCCTGCCGCTGGAAAAGTAGGGTGCAATAAGGCGAAGCCTTATTGCACCCTACGGCTCCTGCGCCTTCCACGGCCCCGCGATGCTCATCGGCCTGATCTCGGACACGCACGGACTGCTCCGCCCCGAAGCCGTGGCGGCGCTGCGCGGCTCGACGCTCATCATTCATGCCGGCGACATCGGCAGGCCCGAGGTGCTCGCGCGCCTGCGCCGGGTTGCCCCGACGTTTGCCGTGCGCGGCAACGTCGATACGCAGCCGTGGGCCGCGGCCTTGCCGATGACCGAGGCGGTCGAGGCCGGGCCGCATCTCATCTGGGTGCTGCACGACATGGCCCAGCTCGACCTCGACCCGACTGTCGGGTTCGCGGCCGTGGCCTTCGGCCACTCGCACAAGCCTTCGATCGAGACGCGCGACGGGGTGCTCTACATCAATCCCGGCAGCGCCGGCCCGCGCCGGTTCCGGCTGCCGGTGACTGTGGCTCGTCTCCGCGTCAACGGCGCCGAGATATACCCTGAAATCGTGGACCTGGACGTGTGAGCGCCGCGGGCAAGCAGATCACGCCGCATCGTCGTCGACCCATCCCGCTCGGGCGCGGCGTGGGACGGGCGGCTGGCCGGAGCAGGCGCCTCACGGCGGCTCCCGACGGAGCTGCCAGGCGAGGCGCGCGAACAGCCCCGCCAGCGCGAAAGCGGCCCGCGTCGCGGTGCGCAAATTGCCGGAGACCTTCGACACCCCGCCCACGCGGCACCGCTGTCCGACAGGGATTTCGACGATCCGCAGGCCGGCCGCAGCGGCCCGCATCTGCATCTCGAGGTTCCAGCCGAAGCCCTGTTCCGCCATGCCGAGCCGGTCGAGCGCGTCCCGGCGGATGGCGCGGAACGGCGACATGTCGGTGAAGCGGACGCCAGAGAGGAGGCGGATGAGAAGGCCGGCGAGGCGGCCGGCAACGATCTGCGCCGCGCTCAGGCTGCCCGGCTCGCGCTCGCCGCGCAGCCGTGAGCCGAGCACGAAGTCGGCGCGTCCGCACTCGATCGGCTCCAGCAATGCCGGAATCATGTCCGGCCGGTCGCTGCCGTCGCCGTCGATGAAGAGAACGACGGTGCGTGCCGGCGCCAGCGGAGCCAGCCCCGCCAGCATGGCCCGGCCATAGCCCCGGACGGGTTCGACGACGACCCTGGCGCCGGCCGCTGCCGCGCGCTCGGCCGTCCGGTCGGTGGACCGGCCATCGACGACAACGACCTCGCCCACGCCGCACGCCAGCGCCGCCGCCACGCACCCGCCGATGGCCGCTTCCTCGTCGAGGCAGGGGATGACGACGCCGACGTGCCCCCTGTCTGCGCTGGCCGGAACGGGGTCAGGTCCCTCGCCATCGTGGTTGCGGGTCTCATTCGGCGCTGGCGCGAGGGGTCTGGCCCCGTGGGACATGCTCAGAGGCTCCAGCGCAGCCCGCAGCTGGCGCAGCACTTGGGCGGGGACTGGGAGTGCAGCGCCGCGCGGAAGCTCTGATAGGCCGGGCCGTTCCAGATCGCCCGCAACGTCTCCTGCGTGGCATCCCCGAGCGTGTAGTTCTCGTAGCCACGCTGCGAGAACGGAGCGATGCAGCACGGCAGCGCGCGCCCGTTGGCGGTGACGTACATCACCGTCCAGGGGCGCCGGCACAGCGACCAGGGGCTCTCGCCGGTCTTGCACGCCAGGCTCTCGCCCGGCTCGGTCGCCCCCGAGGCGCTGAAGCGGATGCCGAGCGAGCGCGCGAGCGTCGTCGCCGCGTCGAGATGCCCCTGCTCGGCCCGTGTGAGCCGCTCGAACAGCGCCTGGTCGGGTCGCGCCAGGCCGATGGCGTCCTCGTCGAAGTACACGAGCCGCTGCAGGTAAACCTCGCGCACGCCGATGTCATGGGCGATGCGCACGAAATCGGGCAGCTGGGCGATCGTTTCCCTGAGACCCGTCAGCCAGAGCGACACGCGCGGGCGGTCGAACCCCTCGCGCCGCTGCATCTCGGTGAAGGCGCGCACGTTGCGGACGATGCGGTTGAAATAGTCCTTGCCGCGGACCAGCAGGAAGGTTCGGGCGTCCGCCGCGTCGAGCGAGACGCGCAGCTCATCGAGCCCGGTGTCGCACAGCTCGCGGCCCCGCCTCGCCGTGAGCACTGTGCCGTTGGTGTTGAAGAGCACATATGCGCCGCGCGCCTTGAGGTGGCGCACCATGCGCGGCAGGTCATTCACCAGCATCGGCTCGCCGACGCCATGCAGCACCACGCGGGCGACGTTGGGCACCTGATCGACGATGCGGGTGAACAGCTCCCAGCTCATGTCGGCCGGGGGCTCGAGGTCGGCATAGGTGCGCGGACAGGTGGTGCAGAGCAGGTTGCAGCGGTTCGTGGTCTCCAGGTAGAGGCATACCGGATCGCTGCTTGCCATCGGGCCGAGCGCATCGCCGACACTCTCATGATAGCGCGCCGGATCGACGGGGCGGGCCTGCGCGCGTGTCATGTGGCCTCTCCGATGACGACCGGGGCGCGCCTGTGCCGCTCCCGCCACAGGTCATAGGCGAGGGCGGCGATGACAGCCATGGTGAACACGCCGATGCGGGCCTCGTAGGCCGGCAGGACATCGCCGGGAACCACGTCGTAGAAGACAACGCTGGCGCTGGTCAGCACCCAGCCCGATGCCGTCGGAGCGAGGGCCAGGAACGGCACCAGGACCAGGAAATACCATGGATAGTTGGGTGAGATGAGAACGAGGAACGCCACCAGCATCCAGTTGGCCGCCCGCAGCGACGCCTGCGGCGTGCGATCGGCCCTGAACCCGATCGCGAGCGCCAGGGCAGCGAGACCAGCCAGGACAGCCGCAAGATAGACCGGGGCAGCGTGCGGCAGCGGTCCCGTCGCCTGCTGCAGCAGCCAGAGAGGCTTGAGACCGGTCCCGGAGGCGATGCCCTCCTCCCGCACGTAGCCCGCAACGAAGCCGAACACGCCCCACCCCACGGACAGATAGGGCACGTAGGCCAGCGCGACGGTGGCCGCCACGCACAGCGGCAGACGCCAGTCCCACGGCCGCCACAGCACCGGCAGAGCCAGCGCTGCCAACGGCTTGACGAGCGCACCGAACGCGATCAGCACGCCCGCAAGCAGCGTTCGGCCGCGCACATACACCAGCAGTCCGGCGAGCAGCAGGGCCAGCATGGCCGCGTCCACGTGGCCGTTGCCCGCGATCTCCCACACGGGCAGCGGGTGCCAGGCATAGGCTGCAACGGCAGTGGCCGGCTTCCCGAGTTGCTGCAGCAGCGCAACGATGGCGGCGATGGCCGCTGCCTCGAACATGAGGAGGCCGAACTTCATCGCGAGCACGCTTTCACCAGGGCGCGTCACGGCCAGGAACACGAATTGCGCACCCGGCGGATAAAGCGTGACGGCGTAGTCGGCGCGGTTGATGTGCGGCCAGACGCTCGGGTCGCGCAAGAGGGACAGCTCGCTCGCGGCCGGCACATAGCGGTAGGGGTTGATGCCCGCGGCCTGCACGCGGCCATCCCAGATATAGCGATAGATGTCGCCGGACAGGGTGGGCTCCGAGACCAGCAGCACCAGCCGCATGCCGGCTGCGCCGAGCAGGACGACGGCCAGGGCGACATTTCGGCGGACAAGAACGGTCGCGCGCCCGGCGGCAAAGGCGCCGCAAGTCGCGATCGCATAGGCTCCGATGAGCACCCAGCCGCCGAGGCGCGAATGCAGCAGCGCCGCGGCCGCCGTCAGCGTGCAAAGGCCGAGCGCCATGGCGGCAAGCCAGAGGATCGGCCGATCCCGAATCCACCGCATGCCCGGAAGCCGGCGGATCACGGGCGGCCACCCATGGCTGGACCGGCGTCGATGCGCGCGCGGAGCCCCCGCGCCTGCACCAGGGCGCCGAGGTATTCACGCGTCCAGGTCGCAGGCGTCGGCGCTCCGACGCTGCGGAACGCCTTGCCGTCGAGCACTTCGTCGATCAGCGCCTGCAGGGTTCCCGCGGTATCGACGTCGTACCAGGCCGGCAGCACGAGCACCGGGAGGCCGAGCGCGTCGGCCCTTTCAACGGTCTGAGAGAACACGCGATCGGTGCTCCAGGCGATGTCCTCGAACAGCCCTGCATGCGCGCGCTTCATGCCGATCAGGTAATACCCGCCGTCGGTCGACGGCCCTAGCACGAGGCGGTCGCCTGCTGCGGCCAGGGCGGTGGCGGCGGTCACGAGATAACCCACTGGCAGCGTCGGGCTGTCGGAATTGATCAGGCAGACGGCATCGTGGCGCGCAGCGAGCAGGGCCGCCGCGGCATGGCGCAGGCAATCGCCCAGGGTGGGCGCACCCGTCTCGATGAGCCCAAAGCTTTCCGGCAGATGCGCCCTGAAGAAGGCCTCGGACCCCGCGGGGGCATACGCGATCCAGCCGCTGATGCTGGCGAACCTGGCGGCCGCCACAATGTTGTCCGCCGCATCGCGCAGGAACGCCGTATTGAGCATTGCGGCCTCGTCCTCGGTCAGAGGCGGCACCAGACGCGTCTTGGTCTGGCCGGCGATGGACGCCTTGGCCATGATGGCGATGGCGCATCTGCAGTGCCCATGCCGGTCCGTACCCTGGGTCATGCACGCTCTGCCCTCGCCGGCCTGTTGCCGCCCGGCATCTCGCCCGAAGACGGTGGCATAGCCGAGGCTCGCCCGGAGATTTCGTTCGATCTACCTGTACGGTTACATTCGGGAGACCGGGAGCCGCGCGGGCGGCCCGACGGCGGATATCCCGTCTTGGGTGGCCGCGCTACTCTATCGGGGCGGCGGGGTCCCCGGTTCGGGCGTCCGCAGACGACGCGAGGGGTTGCCGATGCGCCTGGCCGACTTGACCCTGCGAGACCGTGTCGCCGTGGTGACCGGCGGAGGTCGGGGTATCGGACGAGCGATCAGCCTCGCCTTCGCGCAATTCGGCGCGAGCGTCTGCGTCGCCGACGCCAGTGCCGAGGCCGGCACAATTGCGGCCTCGGAGATTGAGGCGATGGGCGGCAAGGCCCTGGCGGTGCGCGCCGACGTGGCGGTCGCCGCGGATGTAGCCGAAGTTGTCGAGAAATGCGTCGGCGGCCTCGGTGGGATCGACATCCTCGTGAACAACGCCGGCGGTGCCAGCGGCGGAGGGTTCAAGATCGGCCGCGTGATGAACATCGAGGAGCAGGACTGGGACGGCACCCTCGACGCCAACCTGAAGAGCGCCTTCCTGTGCAGCCGGTCGGTCGGGCGCCTGATGCTGGAGCAGAAGAGGGGCGCCATCGTCAACATGGCCTCGGTGACGGGGAGGATGCCCTGGGCGGGCCTTCCCGCCTATTCGGCCGCCAAGGCGGCCGTGATCAGCCTCACGCGCTCGCTGGCCGTCGAGCTGGCGCCCCACGTGCGTGTCAACGCGATCGCCCCCGGCCTGATCGAGACGCCCCGCACCTCCCGCAACCGCCGCCCGGAGCAGCTCGATCAGCTTCTGACCAACGTACCGCTCGGCCGCCAGGCACAGCCCGAGGAGGTGGCAGACCTGGCCGTCTATCTGGCCTCCGACGTGGCCGCGTGGATGACGGGCGCCGTGGTGGATTTCACCGGCGGCCAGCTCTGGATGGCGGAGGACGGCCGGCCGAAGTTCCGCGATGTTCAGGACTGATCGCCGCGCCAGATTTGTCATCCCGGAATGGCGCGTCAGCGCAATATCCGGGACCCAGGGCCAAGAAAGAGCGCACGGAGCTTGCGGCCCTGGGTGCCGGGTCTCGCGCGGGGCCTTCCCCGGCCGATCCGGGGCGCTCGCCCGGCGTGACAGCGCGCCGGGCTTCGGCGTCAGCTCGTCGCCCCACCGCCATCGACCGGCAGGGCCACCCCGGTGATGTAGGAGGCCTCGGGCGACACCAGGAACAGGGCGGCGTGGGCCATCTCCTCGGGTGTGCCCAGCCGCTTGATCGGCCGCACGTCCTTGTTCATGCGGACGTAGTCGTCCGGCACGATCTCCGGGTTGCGGGCCAGCACGCCGGCCCACAGCGGCGTCGAGTCGATCGGGCCGGGGCACACGGCATTGACGCGGATGCCGTCCTTGGCCAGCGCCACCGCCAGGGTGCGGGTGAGCATGAGAAGCGCCGCCTTCGAGACGGAGTAGGCGGGCGACTGCGAGGACGGCCGCAGGCCCAGCCCCGACCCGGTGAACAGGATCGACCCGCCCCCCGCCTTCCTGATCTCCGGCGCGGCGTACTTGGCCCCGAAGAAGCCCGCCTAGACGTGCACGTTCATGATCCGGTCGTAGGCTTCCTCCGACGTCAGCTCCAGGCGGCCAGGGCCGGCGACCCCGGCGTTGTGGAAGAAAATGTCGAGGCGGCCGAAGCGGGAGACCGTGGCGGCCACCATTGCCTGGATCTCGGCGATGCGAACCAGGTCGGTGCGCACGAAGGCGGCCTCCCCTCCCCGCCTGCGGATTTCCTCCTCGGTCGCCCCGCCGTCAGTCTGGTTGATATCGGCGATCGCAACGCGTGCGCCTTCCTGCGCGAACAGCAGCGCGCTGGCCCGGCCAATTCCGGTCGCCGCTCCCGTGATCAGCGCCACCTTGCCGGCGAGCTTCATCCCGGTCCCGTCCCATCAGCCGACGTCATCCGTATTATGCTTTTCCTTGACACAAATCCCGGCCAGCGTCTAATTTTTTCAATCATAGGTTGTGTCTATTGGAACGCGCCCCTCAGGCGCGAGGAGGGGATGATGCGCAGGTGTGTCGCCACTGCCGCCGTTTCGACTGCGTTTCTGTGGTGCGCTGCGGCTGTGGCGGCCGATCCAGCCACCAAGATCTCGTTCAGCATCTGGCAGTCGCCCGACCACTACATGGTCAGGGGCATCCAGCGCTGGGCCTCGGAGATCGGCAGGCGGACCAACGGCAAGGTCGAGTTCGTGTTCTACTACGGCGGCACCCTCACCAAGGGCCCGCAGGCCTACGACGGCATGGTCAAGGGCATCTCGGACGCCGCGGCCGCGGCCACCGGATGGACGCCTGGCCGCTTCCCGCTGACGCGGATCACCGATGTGCCGCTCGGCTGGGCCAGCAGCCGCCAGGCCAGCCTGGTGAGCTGGGAGTTCTACAAGAAGTTCAGGCCGAAGGAGTGGGACGAGGCTCACCTGCTGTTCCTCTATACCGATGCCATCGGCAACATCCACACAAAAAAGCCGGTGCGCAGCATCGACGACCTCAAGGGCATGCAGATCCGCGGCACGGGCAACGACGTGCCGCTGATCAAGGCCATGGGCGGCACTCCGGTAGGCACGGCCTGGAGCGAGGTCTACCTCGCCCTGCAGCGCGGCGTCGCCGACGGCCTGATCTCCAATTACGCCTCCTACAAGGCGTCGAAGCTGGCCGAGGTGACCCGCTACACCACCGACCACAACGTCCGGTCCGTGGGTTTCTGGGTGGCGATGAACAAGAAGAAGTGGGAGAGCCTGCCCGCCGGCATACAGAAGGTGATCGACGAGGCGAGCGAGCAGGCCGTCGGCTGGCTGGGCGAGACTCTGGACGCCGAGCAGGAGGACGGCCGCAAGTACGTGCTGGCTTCGGGCAACGAGATCATCGTACCGACCACGGCCGAGGCCGCCCGCTTCGACGAGGCGCTGCAGCCGACGCGAGACGAATGGGTTAAGGAGATGGCGGGCCTTGGCCTGCCGGGCAAGGACGTCCTCGAATTCGTGCTGAAGGCGATGGAGAAATACCAGGGACATTGAGCCGGCGCCGGAGCTGCCCGAAGGCATGATTCGCAGGCGCGAGCGCTGGCGGAGGATGGGCCGAGAGCGGTCGGATCGTCTGCGGCTATAGCGGCGCGGCTTCGCCAACAGGATCTCCCGCCGCCTCCTCCGCTGACGCGGCGCAATTCGTAATCTCGATACTTCGATGGGAGAGAAGGGGGGCTACGATGCTTCAGCGCATGCACGCGCTCGCCGAGTTCATCGCACGGCACTGTGCGGTGATCGCCGGCGTCTGCCTGATGGCCATCGTCGCCGTGACGACGCTCAACATCGTCGCCCGGAAATTCGCGGCGCCCATCCTCGGCGCGCACGAGGCCACCGAGTATCTGGGCGCGCTCCTGATCGGTCTCACGCTCGCCTACAATCAGCTCAGGAAGGAGAACATCGGCGTCGAGCTGGTAGACGCCTTCCTGGCGCCGCGGGCCCGCGCCCTCACGGAGAGCGTCACGTCCTTCCTCTCCCTCTTCATGTGCCTGCTGATCGCCTGGCGGTGCGTCGTCTATGCCATCGAGCTGCGCGAGACGCGGGAGGTGTCGATGACGATGGGCATCGCGTTCTATCCCTTCGTGCTCATCGTTGGCGTGTCGTTTGCGCTCCTGGCCTTCGCGCTGCTCGTGGATTCCCTGAGGGCTGCCGGGGAGGTGCGCAAATGAGCGGTCCCGTCGTCGGCCTCGTCGGCATCCTGGTCCTGCTGGCGGCGATGCTCACCGGCATGCCGATCGCTTTCGTGTTCGCGCTGCTCGGCTTCCTCGGCGTCGTCTACATGATCGGCCTGGAACCGGCTCTCAACATGCTGGCCCTCGATACCTGGGAGGTTTTCAGCTCCTACACGCTCACCGTGATCCCGCTGTTCCTGCTGATGGGCATGATCGCCTTCCACAGCGGTATCAGCCAGCGGCTCTATCACGCCGGCTACATCCTGTTCGGGCGTGTGCGTGGCGGCTTGGCCATGGGCACAATCCTGGCCTGCGCCGCCTTCTCCGCCTGCTGCGGTTCCAGCCCGGCCACCGCGGCCACCATGGGTGCCGTCTCGCTGCCGGAGATGCGCCGATACAAGTATTCCGACGCTCTGGCCACGGGCTGCGTTGCCGCGGCCGGGTCGCTCGGCATCCTGATCCCGCCCAGCATCACCATGGTAATCTACGGCATCATGACCGAGAACTCCATCGGCAAGCTGTTCATCGCCGGCATCGTTCCGGGTATCGTGCTGACGATCCTCTACATCGTCGCCGTGGCCATCATCACTTCCCTGCGGCCGGAGCTGGTGGGACCGCCCGCGCCATCGACGACCATCCGGGAGAAGCTCCAGGCCGTGCTCGGCGGCGTCGGCGAGACGCTCGCGGTGTTCGTACTGATCATGGGCGGGCTGTTCCTCGGTTTCTTCACGCCCACCGAGGCGGGCGCGGCCGGCGCCGCCGGCCTCCTGCTGCTGGCGCTGGCCCGGCGCCAGCTCCGGTGGAGGGGGTTTGTGGCGGCGGTGTCAAGCTCCCTCAGCACCACAGCCATGATCATGCTGATCATCGCCGGCGCCACCATCTACGGCCACTTCCTCGCGCTCACTCGGCTGCCGGTGGTCGCTGCCGAATGGGTCCTTGGCCTCGGCTGGCATCCCTATGCCGTCATGCTGGTGGTAGCGGGCATCTATCTCATCGGCGGATGCGTGATGGACTCGCTTGCGCTGCTCCTGCTCACGCTGCCGATCTTCTATCCCGTCAGCCAGCAACTGGGATTCGACCCGATCTGGTTCGGCGTGCTGATCGTGATCTTCATGGAGATGGCGGTGATCACACCGCCGGTTGGCATCAACGTCTACGTCATCAAGGGCGTCGCCGGAGACGTGCCGCTGGGCACGATCTTCAAGGGCATCGTGCCGTTCCTGATCGCGGAGATCGTGATGGTGCTGCTTCTGCTGTTCCTGCCTCAGATGGCGACGTTCCTTCCGAGCCTGATGTAGGCGCACGACCACGCTACTCCGCGCCGGGGAGTACCTTGAAATGACCGACCTCTACACCGTGGTTTGCATGCAGACCAACCGCGTCGGAATCGACCACCGCCGGGAGATCCGCAGCGCGAACCTGGACCGCTGCCTCGAAATCTTCGGCTACGGCGCCCTGCGGCTCAGCTTCCGCGAGTACGCGCCGCTGAAGCTCGTCGTGTTCCCCGAGGTGTTCATGCAGGGCTGGAACGACAGCCCGGCGCCCTATGCCAACATCTTCACCAAGGTCGCCAGGGACATGGCGATCCGGATTCCCGGCGAGGAGACCGAGCTGCTGGCCGAGCAGGCGCG
>DATBKR010000471.1:0-7479 GCA_036555805.1 Hyphomicrobiaceae bacterium
TCTCAAGGTGATGGACGGCGCCGCCATCGCCCTCGCTCGCGACAACGCTTTGCCGATCGTGGTATTCTCCATCCAGGAGCCGGGCAATCTCCTGAAGGTCCTGCGGGGCGAGGCCCGGGCCACGGTCATCGAGGGCCACTAGCCGAGCGCGAACGCCCAAGCGGGAGCGCGCAGGCGGCGCCCGACGGCCGGGAAAACCGCGGCACCCGCTGAGCAAGGGGAAACGTCTCATGGCCGCTGCCAAATTCGACTTGAAAGAGCTGGAGCGCCGCATGCGCGGCTCCATCGACGCGCTCAAGAAGGAACTGGGCGGCCTGCGCACCGGCCGCGCCAGCGTCCATCTGCTCGACCCGGTCATGGTGACCGTCTACGGCGCCCGCATGCCCATCAACCAAGTGGCCACCGTCTCCACGCCTGACGCTCGCACTATCGCAGTGCAGGTGTGGGACAAGGGCCAGGTGGGGGCGGTCGACAAGGCGATCAGGGAGGCCAACCTCGGCCTCAATCCGATCGTGGAGGGTGCTCTGCTGCGGCTGCCCATCCCGCCGCTCAACGCGGAGCGCCGCCAGGACCTCGTCAAGGTCGCCCACAAGTACACCGAGCAGGCGCGGGTGGCGGTGCGCAACATCCGGCGGGAGGGCATGGAGCTGCTCAAGAAGCTCGACAAGGACGGGCAGATGAGCGAGGACGATCACCATAAGAATTCCGCCAGGGTGCAGGAGCTGACCGACCGCGTCATCAAGGAGGTAGATCAGGTTCTGGCCGGCAAAGAGGCCGAGATCAAACAGGTATGACGGCACCAAGGCTCCCGGCGGCGGCGTTCGCGCCGATTGCAGGCCGCGGCGGCGGCGGCCCGCCCACGGCCGGCGTGGGAGCCGGCGCGCGCCCGACCCTGGGCTGATGCGGGCAGAGGCTCGATAGGTCCGAAGAGGCCCAGGCACATGCGCGAGCACGACGACTCGGAGGAGACCGAACGGGGCTGGGTCGCGCGTCTCGGGGGCGACTTCGCCGTGCGTCTGCTCACCGGCATGGCCGTGGCCGTCTGCGTGGCGCTGTTCATCCTCTCCGGGCCGACGCCGTTCGCGGCGCTGGTGGTCAGCGCATCGCTGCTCGTTGGCTGGGAATGGGGCCGCTTGGTGCACGGCCCCGACGTCGGCATCCTGGTCGCGGTGCAGCTGGGGACGGCGGCCATCGCCGGCGTGCTGGCAGCGTCCGGCTTCGTTGGCCTGGCGCTCCTGGCGCTGCCGATCGGCGCCATCCTGGCCACGTTCCTGAGCCTCGGCCGCAACAGCTTCCTGGCGGCCCTGGGCGTACTCTACGCCGGCTTCCCGGCGGTGGTGCTGATCTGGCTGCGCTCCGATCCCGTCCTCGGACTCCCGGCGGTGGTCTTCCTGATCGTCATCGTTGCGGTCGCCGATACGGCGGCCTTCGTGTGCGGGCGGATCTTGCGGGGCTCGTTGCTTTGGCCGAAGGTCTCCCCCAACAAGACCTGGTCGGGTTTCGTCGGGGCGCTGGGGGCGAGCGCGGTGGCCGGCGCCCTGTTCGGGCTTGCGGTTCCGGGCGCCTCGGCCCTGCGGCTCGCCGTTGCGGGTGCGCTGCTCGCCCTGGTGGCGCATGCGGGCGATCTTGCGGAATCCGCCCTCAAGCGCCGGTTCGGCGCCAAGGACGCCGGTTCCCTGTTGCCGGGGCACGGAGGAATAATGGATCGCGTCGATGGGCTGGTGGCTGCGGCATCCGCCGTCGGGCTCGCCGCCATGGCCATCAACATGTCTTCGCCGGCGCGCGCGCTGTTGCTCGGGTCATGAGCGGCTCCGGGCGATGGCAGCGGTAGAGTGTCAAGCATGATGAATCCCGGCCAGACGAGCACTATTCCGCAAGGCGCCGCCTGCGCCGACGCCGCCGGTGCGGTGCGGCGCGTGAGCGTCCTCGGCGCCACCGGGTCGGTCGGTCAGAGCACACTGGACGTTATCGCCCGCAACCCCCATCTATTCGAGGTCGCGGCCGTAACGGCCAACGGCAATGCTCGAGCGCTGGCGGAGATCGCCGTGCGGCACCGCGCACGTCTCGCGGTGCTTGCGGATCAGACGCGCTACGAAGAGCTGAAGGCGTGCCTGTCCGGCACGGCGGTCGAAGCTGCGGCGGGCGCGGACGCCCTGATCGCAGCCGCAGCGATGCCCGCCGATTGCGTGATGGCGGCCATTACCGGGGCGGCCGGGTTGCGCCCCACGCTGGCGGCCGTGGATCAGGGCCGGCGGGTAGCGCTCGCCAACAAGGAATGCCTGGTATGTGCCGGTCAGATCTTCATGGAGGCGGTGCGGAGGGCCGGCACGGAGCTCGTTCCGGTGGATTCGGAGCATTCCGCCGTGTTCCAGCTGCTGGCCGGCGCGGAGCCGGCCGCCGTCGAGCGCATCGTGCTCACAGCATCGGGCGGGCCGTTCCGGACGTGGAGCGCGGAGCGGCTGGAGCGCGCCACGCCGCAGGAGGCGCTGCGCCATCCCAACTGGTCCATGGGCCGCAAGATCACGATCGACTCCGCAACGCTCATGAACAAGGGCCTCGAGCTGATCGAGGCCTATCACCTGTTCGCGGTCGCGCCCGCGCAGCTCGAGGTGGTGGTGCACCCGCAGTCAATCGTCCACGCGCTGGTCGGCTTCCGCGACGGCTCCATGCTGGCACAGCTCGCTAACCCCGACATGCGCACCCCGATCGCGGCGGGCCTGGCCTGGCCCGCGCGCATCCCGGCGCCCACCAGGCGCATCGATCTGGCCGAGCTCGGCACGCTGAGCTTCGAGCGGCCCGACGAGACGCGCTTTCGCGCGCTCGCGCTCGCCCGCGAGGCCATGGAGACGGGCGGCATGGCGCCATGCGTCCTCAATGCGGCCAACGAGGTCGCGGTGGAGGCGTTCCTGGCCGGCCGCATCGGCTTCCTGCAGGTCGCCCGGCTCGTGGGAGAGGCGCTGGACGCGGCGGCAGGACGCGGGCTCCTCGCGCCGACCGAGGATGCGGCGGCGGTGCTCGCCACAGATGCCGCGACGCGGGAACTCGCCGCGCATCTGTTGCAACGACACGCGCGCAGCTGACGTCGCGCCCAAGATCAGGGACTGGAGGCAGACATGGGATTGATAGACCTGGGGATCGGTGGGCTCTGGACCATCGCCTTCTACGCGATGGCCTTCCTTATCGTCCTCACCCCGGTCGTGTTCATCCACGAGCTCGGCCACTTTCTGGTCGCGCGCTGGTGCGGCGTGCACGTGAGGGAGTTCTCAATCGGCTTCGGCAGGGAGATCTTCGGCTTCACGGACAGGCATGGCACCCGCTGGCGGTTCGCGTGGCTGCCGCTGGGCGGGTTCGTCAAGTTCCTCGACGATGAGGGCGCCACGAGCATGCCCTCGCGCGAGGCGCTCGCGCGCCTCTCGCCGGCCGAGCGCGCCGGCGCGTTCCAGACCAAGCCGCCGTCGGCGCGCGCCGCCATCGTGGCGGCGGGCCCCATCGCCAACTTCCTGCTGGCGATCGCGATCTATGCGCTCACCTTCGGGCTCGTAGGCGAGCAGCTCACCGAGGCCAGGGTGGACGAGATCATCCCGGACTCGCCGGCCGCGGCGGCCGGGTTCAAGCGGGGCGACCTGATCGTCAACATCGACGGCGAGGCCATCGAGTCGTTCACCGACGTGATGCGCATCGTCAGCGCCAGCCCCAGCCGGCAGCTGGCGATCGAGGTCAACCGCGGCGGAACGCTGGTGCCGCTGAAGGCGACACCGAAGCTGAGCGAGAGCAAGGACCGTCTGGGCAACAAGTTCAAGCGCGGCATCATCGGCATCAAGCCGCGCATTGCGCCGGATTCGGTGGAATACAAGCGCTACGGGCCGATCGAGGCCGTGCAGCGGGCGGTCAAGAAGACCTACACCATCGTCGCCGGCAGCCTGTCGGGCATCTACGATCTGGTGATGCAGCGCATGCCCGCCGACCAGATGCGCGGGCCGCTCGGCATCGCCGAGCTGTCGGGCCAGGTGCTGAGCCTCGGCCCCGGCGCGCTGCTCGAATGGGTGGCCTTCATCTCGGTGGCCATCGGCTTCATCAACCTGTTCCCGATCCCGGTGCTGGATGGCGGACATCTCGTGTTCTACGCCATCGAGGCCGTGCGCCGGCAGCCGCTGAGCGAGCGCGCGCAGGAGATCGCGCTCCGGATCGGGCTCGCTTTGGTGCTCCTGCTGTTCGTCTTCGTCACCTACGGGGATATTCGCCGCGTCATCGACCGCCTCACCGGCCTCGGCTAGGCCGGCGAAGCCGGGAGGCGGGCCGGCACGCCGCATCGGCGTAACGATCCCACGCAGCATCGGCGTAACGATTCAGGGACGCTTTTCGATACCGGAGATGAAGGTCCTGCGATGCTGGAGCAGCTCCGGACGGCCTACCTCGACCTGATGCGCGACAGCCTGATCGGCCGGCTCAACGAGGAGCCGGCGCTGCCGGCCGGCAAGGTCGAAGGCTACAGGCACGATTTTCGCGAGCAGGGTTGGGACTGGCCGTCCAAGGCACCGTCCATGATCGGTGCGAGGCGGATGCAAAATGTCCGCAGCGAGTGCGAGCGCGCGCTCAGGGAAGGCGTACCGGGCGATTTCATGGAGGCCGGCATCTGGCGCGGCGGCGCCTCGATGATGATGCGCGCAGTCCTCAAGGCATATGGCATTGCCGATCGCCGCGTGTTCGCCGCCGATTCGTTTGCCGGCTTTCCGACCCCGGCGGAGGGCTCTCCCGACTTCGGGTTCGAACTCGTCGGCCATCCGGAGTTCGCGATCCCGCTGCATGAGGTCAAGGCGGCATTCGCCCGCTATGGCCTGCTCGATGAGCAGGTCGTGTTTCTCGAGGGACTGTTCAAGGACACGCTCCCCGGCGCACCCGTCGAGGCGCTCGCGGTGCTCCGGCTAGACGGCGACATGTACGAGAGTACGCGGGACTGTCTGGAACATCTGTACCACAAGCTTTCGCCGGGCGGCGCTCTGATCGTCGACGACTACTTCCTGTTCGAGACGCAGCGCCGAGCCGTCGACGAATTCCGCGTTGCCCACGGCATTGAAGATCCGATCGTACAGGTCGATCACTTTGGCGGTTACTGGACCAAGACCTAAAAGGCGCGGCGGCCCGGTCGTGCGATGGGTGCGCCCTGCATGTCCCGACGAAAGGGCATCCGCGGAGAGAGGAGTCTGAGGCATATCAACGCGCGCTGGGGTGCGGGATGATGGTTCGGCTCCCTCTTGCCTATATATCGGGGCGGGGCTGCCGGGCGGGTCGCTTCGGCGGGCGCAACAGCGGGGTCGGTCATGCCGGTCGAACTTGGGCACACGCGTCCGCGTCGGGACTGGCGGGCCGCCATGCTGAACGGCTTCCGGCTGCGCTGTCCGGCGTGCGGCGCGGCGCCGCTGTTCGGGCGCTACCTCAAGGTCAACGAGGCTTGCCCCGGCTGCGGCGCGGCCCTGCACCACCATCGCGCCGACGACGCGCCGCCCTACTTCACCATCCTGATCGTCGGCCACGTCATCGTGGGCGCCATCCTCCCCGTCGAGCGCACCTTCGCGCCGCCCCTGTGGCTGCACGCGGTGGTGTGGCTGCCGCTTACGCTGGCGATGTCGCTCGCGCTGCTGCCGCGCATCAAAGGTGCCGTGGTCGGCCTGCAGTGGGCGCTCTACATGCACGGCTTCGGGGAGCCGGCGCCGAGCGCCGGACAGCCGCGGGGACCTGAGATCGCGTGACGCGCCGTCCCTCGGCCCGGAGTCACTGCCAGGAGAGCCAGGCTGCCGAATTGAGGCGATCGCTGCGGCGAGAACCGCCGCCCCGGCTTCGACACCGATGCCGGGGCGGGGGGTGTTGCGCGTCCGTGGTGCCCGTCAGATCTTGGTCGTGCGATACCGGATCGAGTAGGCGTCCATGGTGTAGTCGGCGACCTGGTGCCAGAAGTAGCCGTCGTCCTGGAATGCCTTGTAGTGGTCGTAGAGCTTCTTGAAGGCGGGGTTCTTCTGGTTGAGCTCGGCGTAGAGCTCCAGGGCGGCCTTATGGCAGCCGTCCATGACGTCCTGCGAGAAGGGCTGCAGCACCGCACCCTGGCCGGCCAGGCGCTTGAGCGCCGCCGCGTTGCCGGCGTCATACTTGGACGAGACCCAAGTGTTGGCCTCGAGCGTCGCCGACGTGAGCGCCTCTCTGTAGAGGGGAGGCAGGCCGTTGAACTTCTCGGTGTTGTAGAGGGACATCAGGCACGAGGACGGCTCCCACCAGCCGGGATAGTGGTAGAACTTCGCCACCTTGTAGAAGCCGAGCTTCTCGTCGTCGTAAGGACCCACCCATTCGGCGCCGTCGAGCGTGCCCTTCTCCAGCGCGGGATAGATGTCGCCGCCGGCGATCTGCTGGGGAACGACGCCGACGCGCTGCATGATCTTGCCGGCGAACCCGCCCATCCTGAACTTCAGGCCCTTGAGGTCGTCCATCTTGACGATCCGCTTGCGGAACCAGCCGCCCATCTGGCAGTTGGTGTTGCCGGCGGGGATCGCATGGCAGTTGTAGGGCTTGAAGAACTCGTTCAGGAGCTCCAGGCCGCCGCCGTGCAGCATCCAGGCGTTCTGCATGCGGCTGTTCATGCCGAACGGCAGCGCCGAGGCGTACACGAACGCATCGTCCTTGCCGAAGTAGTAGTACATCGCCGTATGGCCGGCCTCCACGGTGCCGTTCTGGACCGCATCGAGCACCTGCAGGCCCGGAACGATCTCACCACCGGCGAAGGGCTGGATCTGGAACTTGTTGTCGGTCATCGCTGCGACGCGCTTGCCGATCCATTCGGCCCCGCCGTAGAGCGTATCGAGCGACTTGGGCCAGCTCGTCGCCATGCGCCACCGGATTTCCGGCATCGACTGGGCGATGGCCGGCGCTGCCACCGCGGTGGACACGGCGCCCGCCGCGACGGCGCCTCCCGCCTTGATGAGTGTGCGCCTGGAAACCTTCGTCATCGTGGTCCTCCCTTAGGGCAAGAGGTGAAGTGCTGCCCGGCTCTTGACGATTTTGGCGCCTGGGCGGCGATGCTCGGTGAATGTAGCGCTCCGCGCGGGGCGTAGGAATGAGAACTTTCGTCCCAAGGGCGGCCCAGCAGCGGGCGCAAGGGGGCCAGGCGCGGATTGCGTGCGCGTCTCTCGCCAAGTGCAGGTTGCGCGCGACGTACCGCTTTGCGTGCATCGGCGGCAGGCATGGCGCGTCACTTGGGGAGCTCCGGCGGCGCAGGCGGCGTGAAGGGGGCGCCCGGCGGGCCGAACGGCAGCGGCTGGATCTCGATCTTGCTGGGGTCCGCCACCGGCGTCGCCACCTTGTAGTGCATGACCATGGCGGGAAGCGCGATGACGAGCCCCACCATGACGCACTGGATCACCACGAACGGGATGGCGCCCCAGTAGATCTGGCCGGTGGTGACCGGGGCGGTCATAACGCCGGTCACGCGGTCCT
>DATBKR010000472.1:0-6901 GCA_036555805.1 Hyphomicrobiaceae bacterium
TCGCGCCCAACCAGCCTGGCGACGCGCACCAGGCGCTCGGCCACCAGCTCCGGGTGCTCCACCACGTTGGTGGAGTGGCTGATGACGCCGGGGATCAGCTTGCGCCCCTCGGGCAGCTTGACCGTCTCCCACACGCGCCACTCGTGGGCGTGGCGCGGGTTGCCCATCTCGATGCAGTAGGCGCCCGCCTTCACCCGCAGCACGAGATCGACGATGTCCTTCAGCGGCACGTCGCCCACGTGCGGGGTATTGAAGCTGCCCCAGCAGATGTGATAGCGCACCTTCTCCTGCGGCAGGCCCTCCAGCGCGTGGTTGAGCGCGTCAACGCGCACCGACGCCCACCTGCGGTAGTCATCGAGTGACCTGCCGGCGAAGGCGAGGTCGTACATGTAGGGCAGGAACGCATCGTCCACCTGGACGGTGAGGCCGGCGTTGACGATGGCCGCGTATTCCTCCCGCAGCGCTCCTGCGAACGCGAACAGCGCCTCCTCCTCGCTGTTGTAGAACTCGTTCTTGAACATGGGCGCGGCGCTGGCCGGCGCCACCACGGGCATGAAGCCTTCGACGTCGACGCCGGCCAGCGCCGCCTTGAACACCTCGATGTCGTGCTGCAGGGCCGCGTGGCCCTTGTAGGTGACGGGACCGACGGTCACCACCGTGCCACGCTTGGGCAGCCGCTGCGTCGGGAAGTACTCGGCGTAGAACTCGGGGAACAGGCCGCGGTCGCGCCCGCCGCCGACCGGGACGGCGAGGTCGCGCTCCTCGATGCTGCCGAGCCGGTCGAGCACGTAGAACGACCAGGAGCGGAACTTGCCGTACTCGCCGTCGCTGACGATGTCGATGCCGGCCCGCTGCTGCCGGCGCACCACATCGTGCACGCTCTGGCGCAGGAGCGCGTCGAAGGCCTGCCTGTCTACGGCGATGCCGTTCTCCATCGCCTCGATGTACTGAACGAGCGGCTGCGGGCGGACGAGACTGCCCACGTGCGTCGTGAGAATGCGCTCGGCGCCCGCCGGCATGTCAACCACCCCTGCCACGAGTCGAGCGCGGATTCCCCTCCCCCTTGTGCGGAGGGGTCAGGGGTGGGGGAACCCCGACACGGACGTTCTGCAATCCCCCCACCCTGTCCCTCCCCACAAGGAGGAGGGAACGTTGGCGCGAGCGCCGAGCCCCAATTTCGAGCGCGAGTTTATCTGCAGACTCGCCCGGCTTGAGGCTGTGGCTCGCCTTCCGGGATGACGGGTGGAGCATTAGAGCTTGTCGAGGTCGATCTTGGAGAAGACCTCGCGGTTCAGCACATCGGTGAACTTGTCGATGTCACGCCCGATCTCCTGTGAGCGCCCGCGCCACTTCTCGATGGTCCGCTCGTAGTCGTCGATGATCGCACCCGGATCGGCGACGCCGAAGCCCTTTGCCGTGGCGATGTTGTGCTCCCGTTGGCTCTTGCCGAACTCCTTGAAGATCGGCTCCCACTCCTTCGGGTCGGACTTGAGCATCGTGACGCCCTTGTCCTTGATCAGGGCATGGAGGGTCTCCTCGTTGGCGATGAGGAAGTTGCCGATCGCCTCCTTGGCGCTCATCCAGGCCGCGTACTTGAGGTGGATCTTCTTCTGCTCCGGCGTGAACTTGTTCCACGTGTCGCGGTTGAGCACGAAGCCGATGGCCGGGCCCGTAAGACCGAGCGGCTGGTCCAAGACGTACTTGGCGAAGTCGGCATAGCCGAAGGTCCTCAGCCAGTCGGCAATGCCGTGCTGGCAATCGAGTCCGCCGCGCTGCAGCAGGCTCACGGCCTCGGCCAGGGTCGCGCTGACGGGCACGCCGCCCGCGGCGCGCATCAGCTCGGCATTTCCCGCCGTGGCGCGCACGCGCTTGCCCTTGAGCTCGGCCGGCGATTTGATGGGCGTGGTGCAGGCCAGCAGGTACGCAGAGCTGGTCCAGCCTCCGAGCGGGACCGAGTTGTTCTTCCGGAACTCCGCGAGGCAAGTCGGACAGCGCAGGTAGAGCACCTCGAGCGCCGCCCCCGTCGCCGCCACCGTGTCGTTATGGCCGAGGACCACCGTGGAGTAGATCGCATAGAGCGACGGGATGGTGTTCGGCGCGTAGGTGACGATGCCAAGGCCCGCCTGCATCAGGCCGTCCTTGACGGCGGCAAAGGTGCCCTTGCCGTCGGCAATCGCGCCGCCCGCGATCAGCTTCCACTTGATGGCGCCGTTGGTCTCCTTCTCGATGTTCTTGAAGATCTCGGGCATCACGTGGACGTTCTGGTATTCGCGTGGCGGCGTCCAGTTGCCATACACCAGCTCCTGGGCCGACGCCGGCGTGCCGGCCAGCGCCCCGCCGAGCAGCGCGACGGCGACAAGCCAAAACATTCGGACGATCATCGAAGGCTTCCTCCCTGAATCGACTTTGCTTGCTTCTTGTTTTCGCGCATGTGCGCCTGGTCGCGGAATGCCGGCAGCGGCAGGCACCATCCTCACTCTACGAGGGGTTCGGCAAACCTACCAGTCCGTTGCCTGCGTCATCAATATCGCAAATAGCGCGACGAGCACGGCCAGGCGGCCATTGCTCGTGGGGAAACGGCCCATTATCGCATTCGTGGCAAGGGCCCGGATGAGGCCGAGAGCCTGTGCGGCGTCCTCGCAGGTGCTATCGTGAGGCATGTCGCCGGCCGCATGTTGGACACAGAAGGTTCTGTATGACCCAGGACGCCCGCATCAAATCCGCCCTCTCGCACTGGGCACCGCGCTTCGTCGCCAACGGGGTGGCGCTGACGGACTTCGAGGAGGTGGTGGGTGGGCTGTCGCGGTGGGACGACTGGTGCCGCGCCTGGTCGGGGAAAGCGGCCGGGCACGAGGCGATGGGGCGCGAGGCGCTGGCCGCGGGCAAGCTGCTCTCTGCCGGCGAGCACCTGCAGCGGGCCGGGCTCTACTACCACTTCGGCAAATTCCTGTTCGTGCACGACATTGGGCAGATGAAAGCGGCCCACATGAAGGCCGTCGAGTGCCGCCGCCTGTCGCTGCCCCACCTGAGCCCGCCGGGCGAGCGGGTGGCCATCCCGTTCGAGGGCCGGCACCTCTACGGCATTCTCAGGAAGCCCGCCGGCGCCGCCCGGCCGCCGGTGATGATCATGTGCTGCGGGCTCGACTCGGCCAAGGAGGAGACGGACGCCTACGAGGGGCCGTTTCTCGCCCGCGGTATCGCGACCCTCGTGTTCGACGGCCCCGGCCAGGGCGAGGCCGAGTACGACTGGCCGATCCGCGGCAACTACGAGACCGCGGTAAAGGCCGTATGCGACTACGTCGAGACGCGCGGCGATCTCGACCGCGCGCGCGTCGGGCTGTGGGGCGTAAGCCTCGGCGGCTACTACGCCCCGCGGGCGGCGGCTTTCGAGCCGCGCATCAAGGCGTGCATCGCGCTGTCGGGGCCCTACAATATGGGCGCCGACTGGGACCATCTGCCGGAGCTGACGCGAGAGGCCATCCGCGTGCGCAGCCATGCGCGCACGCCCGAGGAAGGCCGGGCCAACGCCCTGACGCTGTCGCTGGCCGGGGTGGCCGAGCGCATCGCCTGCCCGATCTACATCGTCGCCGGCAAGCTCGACCGCGTCATCCCCTGGCAGGACGCCGAGCGGCTGGCGCGCGAGGTGAAGGGGCCCGCGGTGTTCTCGCTGATCGAAGACGGCAACCACGTCGCCAACAACCGCGGCTACAAGTGGCGGTTGCAGACGGCCGACTGGATGGCGGAGCGGCTCGAGGCGGTGTCAGACCCTCTGGGTCTGACACCGTAGCACTACCGGCGTTGGAGCCAAGGTGTCAGACCCAGAGGGTCTGACACCTTACTTCGCCTGGATGCCGGCCTTCGCCAGCAGCTTGGCGTAGACCTGCTCGTCGGACTTAATGAGCGCGTCGAACTCGGCCGGCGAGTTGGGCGAGGGCAGGGAGCCGAGCGTGGCGAGGCGCTGGATCACATCGGGCATCTTGAGCACTTCGCGCACGTCGGCGTTGATCTTGTCGATAGCCTCCTTCGGGGTGCCTTTGGGCGCCATCAGCCCGAACCACGACGAGTACTTGAAGGCGGGAGCACCAGCCTCGGCGACTGTGGGAACCTCGGGCAGATCCTTGTACCGCGTGGGCGAGGAGACGGCGAGCATGCGCACCTTGCCGGCGTTGCTCTGCTCGATGGCGTTCGGGATCGGTGCGAACCAGAGCGACACGTCGCCGCGCAAAATGGCCGTCATCGCGTCGGGGACACCCTTGGTGGGGACGTGCACCAGTTGCAGGCCTGCGGCCTGGCGGAATGTCTCACCCGCCAGGAACGTCGTGCTCGCCACGCCGGCCGAGGTGAAGTTGTGCTTGCCGGGCTCCTTTTTCGCCAGGTCGATGAACTCCTGCAGCGTCTTGGCCGGCAGGCTCGGCGGTACGATCACGACGAACGGCACCTCGACCAGACGCGAGATGCCGGCGAAATCGGCCACCGGGTCGAACTGGACGTTCTTGTTGATCGTCTTGGCAATGACGTGCCCGTTCGACGTCACCATCAGCGTGTAGCCGTCGGCGGGAGACCGAGCCACGGAGGTGGTCCCGGGCAGCCCAGGTCGGTTCTCGACGATGACGTTCTGCTTCCAGATGGGTCCCAGCGCGTCGGCCAGCGCCCTGGCGAGAGTGTCGGTTACGCTGCCGGCACCGAACGGCACAATAATCTTGACGGAGTCGTTGGGATAGCTCTGGGCGACGGCCTCGGCAGTGAGCGCCATCAGCGCCGCGGCGCCGAGGCCCACTATGGTCGTAAGCTTCATGTGTTTCTCTCCCCTTTTGCCAGCGCCCCTGTGCGCTGCGTGATTGTCGAGCG
This sequence comes from Hyphomicrobiaceae bacterium, assembly GCA_036555805.1. Lineage (GTDB taxonomy): Bacteria > Pseudomonadota > Alphaproteobacteria > Rhizobiales > Hyphomicrobiaceae > AWTP1-13. Next base: position 4,849 of record DATBKR010000472.1, read on the forward strand.
TTGTGCTTCTTGCTTGAATTGGCCGGCCCTTGAGCGCGAGCCGCCGTGCCGGCCGACCGGCAACCGCACTCTATAGCCTGCCTCAGCGCGTGAACGCGACCGATATCCTCCCGATCGGATCGAGCGCGTAGGCTACCCCCGTTTCGTCCGCATCGATCAGCAGCGGCGGCACCACCGATCCCGCAATGATGATGTCGCCCGCGGAGAGCTTCTCGCCGAATGCCGCGAGCAGGTCGGCGACGTGGCGGACGATGTCGACGACCTTGCCGGTGGCGGCCTCCGGATCGCCGGTGCGGGCCACCTCGGCGCCGCGCCGGAACACGCGCGCCGTGAGGCCCGCGGCGTTGCCGCCGGCACGCGAAGCATCCGCCTCGCCGAGGATCACGTGGCGCTGGAAGATGTTGCGCTTGAGGATCGCCTCCGGGTCCTCGAACGGCAGGTCGGCATCGGCGAGTTCGATGGCCGGCCCGAGCGCGGCGATGGCTGCCGCCGCGGCAGCGCGATCGCCGCCGCCGACCAGATCGCGGCCGATGTGGACGGCGATCTCCGGCTCGGCCACCGGCTTGAGCCAGCCGGCGAGCGAGACGCTGCCGCCGGAGGCAATGAGCCCGCTTCTCATCAGGCAACCGACCAGCGGCGCCGCGATCCCGAGTTTCTGCATCGCCGCCGGTGCGCCGAACCCGACCTTCCAGCCGAGCGGTGCCTCGCCGCCGGCGATACGCGCGCGCCGGGCGGCCAGCTGCTCCCTCATGCCGCGCTCAATGCGCGGATCATCCCACGCCGCCCCCTGAGTACCCATGTCAGTGCTTCCCCCGCTCGCTCTCCGGCACCTGGTAGCCCGACGCCTCGATGGAGCCGGCGCCCATCCAGCCCCACACCAGCACCACGTCTTCGTTCGAAGTGTTATTGAAGCCGTGCCAGCAGCCGCGAGGCGAGTACACCACGTCGCCCTCGCCGGCCGGCTCCAGGCCTTCGCCCGTGATGATGTGGCCCTTGCCCTTAAGGACGATGAAGAACTCGTCGCAGTTGCGGTGCAAATGCCGCTCGTGGCTGGCGCCGGGCTTGAGTACGGTCCACCCGACGACGTGGTCGGCACCCGCGGACTTCTTGTCGATCAGGAACTGCACCTGCATGTCGATCCAGCCGTCGTCGCGTTTCAGGCCCTCGACCTTGGGTACGTCCCTGAGGTTGGTGCGGAACATCCTGCTCATTCGGATTGGCCTCCCAGGCGCCGGTAGACTTGATGCGCCGTCACGAAGTCGTTGCCGTCGATGCCAAGGCCGCGGCAGGCATTCATCATCTCGTTGGCGGCAGCGGCGAGCGGCACCGGGCTGCCGAGCCTGCGGCCGAGGTCCAGCGCCAAGAGCATGTCCTTCTGCTGCAGGGTGACATCGGCCAGCGGCACCGGCGGCATCCTGCCTTCCAGGATGAAGGGCCCGCGATAGCCCAGCACGGGGGAGGCCGCGACGCTCTTGAGGATGGCGTCCACCGCCACATCGCGCGCCACGCCGCCCTTCTCAGCCAGCGCCACCGCCTCGCCGAAGCAGACCACCTCCACCATCAGCAGGAGGTTTACTGCGATCTTCATCTGGCAGGCGAGCCCGTTGCCGCCGATGCGCGTCACCTTGGGGCCGATGGCGAGCAGCACGGGTTTCGCCCGCTCGAAGGCCCTCTCGTCGCCACCCACCATCACCGACGCCTGGCCCGCCCTCACCGTAACCGGGCTGCCGGAGATCGGCCCGTCGAGCATGAACGAGCCCGCCTTGGCGAACTCCGCCGCCACCGCCCGGCTCGAATCCGGGTCGATCGTGCTCATGTCGATATAGGTCCCGCCCTTCGCGAGGCCGGCGAGGATCCCCTCGGGCCCCAGCGCCACCGCCTTCACGGCTGCCGCGTCGGTGACGATGGAGAGCACCATCTCCGACTGCTCGGCCACCGCGCGCGGGCTCTCGGCATAGCGCATGCCGGCCGCCACGAGCGGCTCGGCCTTTTCGCGCGATCGGTTCCAGCCGGTCACCGTGTGCCCGGCCTCCATGAGCCGCGGCACGATCAG
>DATBKR010000473.1:0-7717 GCA_036555805.1 Hyphomicrobiaceae bacterium
GCGAAATCCGGAGAAAGCCCGATGCCGGGGGCCGCGCATTTCACGTACCAGGGGGCAGGCGCACACGGCGCCGCAATTCCGTTCCCACACGGGAGGAAGACCCATGCACACCAGGCAAGCCGAGACATACACCCTCGTGCCGGCGGCGGGGCTCAGGCCTCTGACGCGCGGCTGGTGGCTCATTCTCCTGCGCGGGATCGCCGGCATCCTGTTCGGCATCGCCGCCTTCATCTGGCCGGGCCTGACCGTACTGGCGCTCACGCTTCTCTACGGCGCCTTCGCCCTGGCCGACGGCATCCTCTCCCTCGGTGCCGCCGTCACGGGCCGCGGCAACGAGGCGATGCCCACGTGGTGGTTGGTGCTGGTCGGGCTCCTCGGCATCGCCGCCGGCATCATCGCCTTCCTGTGGCCGGGCCTCACCGCCTTTGCCCTCGTCATCATGATCGGCGCCTGGGCCGCCACGGTCGGCATCCTGGAGATCATCGGCGCCATCTGGCTGCGCAAGGAGATCGAGGACGAATGGCTCCTGATCGCCGCCGGCCTGGTCTCGCTTCTGTTCGGCCTCGCCGTGCTGCTGCGGCCGGGCGCCGGCGCCCTTGCGCTGGCCTGGGCCATCGGTGCCTTCGCCCTCCTCCTCGGCATCCTGCACGTCGCCTTCGCCTTCCGCCTCAAAGGCCACCACGAGCGGACGGCTGCAGCCGCGGGATAACGGCGGAGCGCCTGGCATGCATCGACGCAGCCTCAGGTCGAGTTCGCGTTCGACCGCATCGGGGCGCTCGCTCCCCGGCACCCGGAGTGGAGGGACAAGCAGCCGTTCAAGGCCGTACTCGAAGGCGATCGCGCCGCTTGGGCTGTGGCAGGCGAGAAGGGCCTCCTCGAAATCATCGCAGCGCCGGACGCCGGCATGACCACCGGTGCGTTCGACAAGATCGTCGCCTCCCGCTCGACGCGCGGCCACCGCCGGGATGCGCCCCGGCGGCCGCCCTGATACAGTGGGCGCCGCAGCTTGGCGGGTGACGCGCATGTCCGACACGCAGGCAACGCCGCAAGGCGAGGGCGGCAGGCCTGGCCTCATCGAGGGCTGGGTGGAGTTCATCAAGGGCCCGTCCGGCATCATGGCCGGCGTGATGGCGCTGCTCGCGCTGATCGGCACCGGCATCACCCTGGCCGATGCCTCCTGGTCGCGCGCCTACTGGCTCTCGCTGGTGCCTGTCTACGGCATCCTCTGCGTGATCGCTGCGTGGCAGCGCACCGGCCAGTTCACCGGCAGCGTGCTGCGCCAGATCCTCCATTGGCTGAGCGTCGCCGCGGTGATCGTCCTGGACTTCACGCTCCTGCGGCGGGGCGAGCAGCCGGCGCTGGGCACGGGGCTTAGCTCGCTCCTCATCCTCGCGCTCGGCTCACTGCTCGCCGGCATCCACCTCGAATGGCTGTTCGCGCTCGTCGGCCTGCTCCTCATCGCCATCTTCGCCGTCGTCAGCCTCGCCCAGCAATACGTGACCGTGGTCTTCCTCGCCGCCGCTGCTGTTGTCCTCATCTTCGCCGCGTACTGGGCGCTGCGGAAGCGCTGAGCCCTCCCCACGCCCACGGTCCGCCACAGAGCCGTGCGACAGGCCGACAATCCCTGGGCCGTATGGGAGGAGCCACGATGCGGTCGTCGGCGGAGCGACTTTCCGCGCGAGCGCACAGGGTATCCCCGCTTCCAGGGTTGTTGCCGCACCTCACCGCGCCTGGCAGCCGGCGACGCGGGCCCGGCCGGCGCGCGCTCCCTGTCCGGCCGCGACCGCTTGGAATGCCCGCCTCGTTTGCCTATAGTGGGCCCGCGCCCCAGGCCTTCTGCGGACATTCGGCGGGTTGTCTGCGGCTTTCGGCGGGCTCGCGGTGGCGCCTGAGCAAGCGTGCGGGCCAGGGACCGTACGGGGACCGGCCAGGGACTGGGAACCGGACGGGGACCGGCGTGGGAACCAGCCTGGGCCGCGGTCACCGGGCCGCGCGTTGCCGGCACCAGTCGAATACGGGGAGCCGATTCAGACGATGCGATGCAATTGGCGACGCTGGCTGTGGGGCGTGATTCCGCTCGCGGGCGCCAGCGTGGCGGCGGTCCATCTGGAGCGTGGCGCCATCGAGAAGGACCTTACGGCGCGCGCCGAGCGGGCGCTGGCGAAGAACGGCGAGCGTTGGGCGGTCGTCAACTTCAGCGGGCGCGATGTGGTGCTCACCGGCACCGCGGTCTCCGAGGACGAGCCGCCGCAGGCCGCGGCCATCCTGCGCCGGCTGTGGGGTGTGCGCCTCGTCAACAACAATGCCAACCTGCCGCCGAGGATCGAGCCCTTCCAGTGGTCCGCGCGGCGTCGCGGCAACCGCGTGCGCCTCTCCGGCTTCGTTCCCGACCGGGCTACGCGCCAGACCATCGTCGGCATGACCAACGCGGCCGTGCCCGGCCTGGAGGTGGTGGACCGCATGCGCACCGCGCGCGGCGTTCCGCCCCCCGACACCTGGCTCGCGGGCCTCAGCTTCGCCCTGAAACAGCTCTCCTCGCTCAAGCGGGGCGAGGTGCGTCTCAACGACCTCGCCCTCACCGTCTCGGGCGAGGCGGAGAACGCCGCCGACTACCGCGCAGTCAGCGCGGCGCTCAAGCGCGGCCTGCCCAAGGGCATCACGCTGGCGAGCGCGCATGTGGCGGCGCCGGTGGTGAGCCCGTACACGTGGTCGGCCCAGTTTGCGGGGGGCCAGCTCGTGTTGTCGGGCCACGTGGCCAGCGATGCGGCGAAGGCCGAACTGCAGGCAGCGGCGGCCACGGCGCCGGCGGGCACCGATGTCGTCGACCGCCTGGAGACGGCCCGCGGCGCGCCGGCCGATTTCACCGGCGCGGCAGCGGCGCTCGTCAGGCAGATCGTCAAGCTGCAGAGCGGCACCGCCGAGATCAAGGACACGCTCGTCATCGTCGGCGGCGTCGCCGCGGACGAGGCTCAGGCTCAGGCCGTGCGCGACGGCCTGCGCGGCAGCCTGCCGTCCGCCTTCAAGTTGACGGACCAGCTCCGGGTGCGCCAAGCCCCCAAGGTGGAGCCCAAGGTTGAACCCAAAGTTGAACCGAGGGTCGAACCCGGGCCACCCGCCTCTGCCCCCGCGGCGCCGCCACCGCCGGCCGCACCCGCCCCGGCGGAGCAGCATGTCGACAAGGGGGCGGCCCCTCCGGTGCCGGCGGCGGAATCGCAACCGAAGGTGGCGGCGGCAGCTCCGGTGGCACCCGAGGCGCGCTCGGCGGGGGCCGCGTCGGCGCCGGCCGCTCCTCGGCGGTCCGAGCCCGCACCGCCCACGCCCGTCACCCTGCCGGTGCCTGCGCCTCCGGCGGTGGTCGTACCGTCCATCGAGGAGCAGCTGGCGGTCTGCCGCAACGACCTCGCCAAGCTCGCCGGCGCCAATCCTGTGACATTCGAGCGTGGCAGCGCCGAGATCGACGCCGCCGGCCGGGAGGTGCTCGCCCGCATCGCTGGCGCCGTGAAGGGCTGCCCGGGCGTCCGCATCGCGGCCGAGGGCCACACCGACGTCGAGGGCATCCCCGACTACAACCAGCGCCTCTCGGTGAAGCGCGCGCAAGCCGTGGCGGACTACCTGATCGCCGCCGGCGTGGGCGCCGATCAGGTGGAGACCGCGGGCTTCGGCGCGAGCCGCCCGGTCGCGCCGAACAGCACGCCGGGCGCCCGCGCCAAGAACCGTCGCACCGAGATTGTGGTGCGGGGCAAGTGAGCCCGCCATGGCGGTTGCCGCAGATCCCATCCGCGGCTCGGGCGCGAGCCGCGGGCAAGGCAAGGGGCCGTCGCGCCCGCAGGAAGGTCGAAGGGTATGGACTACCTCGCGTTCAAATTGATGTGGTGGCTGCTGGGCGCCCTGGTGTTCGGCTTCGTGGTGGGGTGGCTGTCGTGCAGCCGCTCGGAGCGCGATCCGTCGTGAAGAAGCGGCCAGAGCCAGGGCAAGCTGAGGGTAACGCGTCATGATTCCGTTCTGGGCTGAGACGCTCTTGCTGATGGCGGTGGCCTATTTCCTGGGTGCGGCCCTCGCGTGCGTGATCCGGCGCAGCCTGGCGCCGGCCGCGCATCCCGCCACCGCCGCGGAGCGGCGCGTGGATCCCCTGCCCGAGGTGGCGCAGCGCCAGGCCCAGGCCGCCCGCCTCGCCGGCGCCGCCTCGCCGGCGCGTCCGGCCGCGTCGCCCCGGCCCGCCGCAGCGGCGGCCACGCCGCAGGCGCAGGACCTCAGGAGCATTCGGGGGCTCGACGCCGGCGCCGAGGCCAGGCTCAAGGCACTCGGCATCTCGCGCTACGAGCAGGTCGCCGCCTGGCTGCGCACCGACGTCGAGCGCGTCGAGCAGGCGCTGGGCCAGAAGGGTCGCGTGGCGCGTGAGAACTGGATCGAGCAGGCGCAGATCCTGGCCGAGGGCGGCCAGACGCTGTTCTCCGTGCGCCGGGCCAGGGGCGAAGGCAGCACCGCTGTCCCCACCCCCGACGAGGGCGGGGAGGCCGCGCCCGCATCGGCCGCCGCCCTGCCGCGCCCCATGTCGCGCGTGGGTGTCTCGGCTGTGGTGATCGCGCCGCAGCCGGAAGCGGCGCGTCCTGCCGCCGTCGCCGCGCCCCCGCTGGTCTCCGACCGGGCGGCCTTCGCCCAGCAGCCCGCGGTCCCCATCCGGCCCTCCGAGGCCCCGGCCCGCGACAACCTGCAGCGCATCGGCGGCATCACCGCCGAGATCGAGAACAAGCTCAACGCGCTGGGCATCGCCCGCTATTCCGAGATCGCACAGTGGTCGCCGGCGGCGGTGGAGCGCATCGACAAGGAACTCGGCACCGCGGGCCGCATTTCACGCGAGAACTGGATCGAGCAGGCGCAGATCCTGAGCCGCGGCGGCGACACCCGCTTCTCGCGCGAATTCGACCGCCGCGCGATTCCTGCAGGTCCGCCGCCGCGTCCCATCAAGCTGCCCGACGCCATCCGCGAGCACGAGGCGGCCATGGCCGCCGGCCAGGGGGCGGCGCCCCAGGGCCCCGATCTCGGCGCGCTGCGCTCGGTGCGCTCGCAGGCCTACCAGGACACCACCGAGCCCGGCCCCGAGGCTGCGCGCCGCGCCGCCTCGCGCAAGGTGCGCACGAGTCAGGCCGACGACCTCAAGCGCATCAAGGGCATCGGCGTCCTGATCGAGAAGAAGCTCAACTCGCTGGGCGTGGCGACCTACGAGGACATCGCCAACTGGACCAGCGAGGACATCGAGCGCATCAGCGAGTCGCTCGACTTCAAGGGCCGCATCCAGCGCGAGAACTGGGTGGAGCAGGCCCGCATCCTCGCCGCCGGCGGCGACACCGAGTTCTCCCGCCGCACCGATCGCAAGTAGGGCGGCTTAGGCCCGAACGGCCGCAACCCAACAACGCTTGCTCTTGACCCCAGGCGGTGTTTCGCTGCGGCTCGGTGTATCGCCACGAAGGCTGCCGGCCGCAGCGCAGCAACGAGGGGGATTACTCATGGCGACGAGGTTCGGTATCGGGCAGGCGGTGCGGCGCGTCGAGGACGAGCGCTTCCTCAGGGGCGCGGGCAGCTACGTCGGCGACATCGCCCTGCCGGGCGAGCTTTGCGGCGTTGTCGTCTACTCCACCGAGGCGCACGCGAAGATCAGGCGCGTGGACGCGAGCAAGGCCAAGGCGGCGCCGGGCGTCGCCCTTGTCTTGACCGGCGCCGACGCCATCGCCGACGGGATCGGCGCCCTGCCGCCGGGGGCCATGCCCGAGGACATGGGCGGCCCCAAGGGCTTCCGCACCTTCCGACCGGTGCTCGTCGCCGACGAGGTCCGCTGCGTCGGCGACCGCGTCGCCTTCGTTGTGGCCGAGACCGAGGCCGGGGCGCGCGATGCCGCCGAACTGATCGAGATCGAGTACGACACGCTCCCCGCCGTGGTCTCGGTGGAGGACGCCGTGAAGCCCGGTGCCCCGGCCGTGTGGGCCGAGAACCCCGGCAACATCGCCTATACGCTCGCCTTCGGCGACGCGGCGGCCACCAAGGCCGCCTTCGACACCGCCAGGCACGTCGTCTCCATCAAACTGGACAACAACCGCGTCTCGGCCAACTCCATGGAGGGCCGCGCCGCGCTCGGCCAGTACAACCCGGTCGAGGACCGCTATGCCCTCTACACCAGCACGCAGCACCCCTTCGGCATCCGTCAGACGCTCGGCATGCGCGCCTTCAACGAGCCGGTCGCCAAGTTCCACGTCATCGCCCCCGACGTGGGCGGCGGCTTCGGCATGAAGGGCGACTGCTACCCCGAGGACGTGCTGGTGCTGTGGGCCTCGCGGCGCCTGGGCGGCGTGCCGGTGAAGTGGGTCTCGACCCGCGCCGAGGCGCTGATGGGCGACTGTCACGGCCGCGACCAGGTGATCAGCGCCGACATGGCGGTCGACGAGAACGGGAAGGTGCTGGCCGTGCGCAGCCACGCGCTCGACCAGGCCGGCGCCTACCTCGCCGGCGCGGTGGTGGCGGTGGTGGTCTACGGCCTGCGGCTCGCCACGGGGGCCTACGACATCGGCGTCATGCACGCCGTCGCCGACCTGGTCTTCACCAACACCTCGCCCATGGCGCCCTACCGCGGTGCCGGCCGCCCAGAGGCCGCCTATCTCATCGAGCGCCTGATGGACGAGGCCGCGCTGCGGCTCGGCCTCGACCCCGTGGAGATCCGCCGCCGCAACCTGGTCAAGCCGGAGGCGATGCCCTACCACACGCAGAGCCACTACGTGTACGACTCGGGCGAGTTCGAGCAGGCCATGCAGCAGTGCCTCGATCTCGCCGATTGGAACGGCTTCGCCGCCCGCAAGGCAAAGTCCGAGGCGGGCGGGCGCCTGCGCGGCCGCGGGCTCGCCTACTTCATCGAGGAGGCCGGCATCTTCAACGAGCGCATGGATCTGCGCTTCGATCCCGACGGCAACGCCGCCATCCTCGCCGGCACGCACTCGCACGGCCAGGGCCACGCCACGGCCTTCGCACAGATGGTGCACGAGTGGCTGGGCATCCCGTTCGAGAGCATCCGCTACGTTCAGGGCGACACCGAGAAGGTGGCGGTCGGCCGCGGCACCTACGCCTCGCGCAGCGTCATGGTGGGCGGCTGCGCGCTCAAGGCCGCGGCCGACGACGTGATCGCCAAGGGCCGCAGGATGGCGGCCTTCCTGATGGAAGGGAAGGTCGAGGAGGTCGAGTTCGCCGACGGCATCTACCGCGTACAGGGCACCAACAAGTCGATGCCGCTGCAGGAGGTGGCCAAGGCGTTCTTCCGTCCCATGGGCATCCCCATGCACCTGGGCGTCGGCCTGGAAGGCAACGGTTCCTATGCCAGCGAGCCCGGCAATTTCCCCAACGGCTGCCACGCCTGCGAGGTGGAGATCGATCCCGACACCGGCGTCGTCTCCGTGGTGCGCTACGCCTGCATCGACGACCTCGGCCGCGTCATCAACCCGATGATCGTTGAGGGCCAGATCCAGGGCGCCCTGGCCCAGGGACTGGGCCAGGCGCTGATGGAGCATGTGGTCTACGACAGGGCCTCGGGCCAGCTCGTCTCCGGCAGCTTCATGGACTACGCCATGCCGCGCGCCGCCGACCTGCCCCCCGTCGCCATCGCCTTCCACAACGTGCCCGCCACGACCAACCCGCTGGGCGTCAAGGGCATCGGCGAGGCCGGCTGCACCGGCAGCCC
>DATBKR010000474.1:0-5068 GCA_036555805.1 Hyphomicrobiaceae bacterium
TGAAGCTTGAGGAGACGCGCTTCCGCTCGCTGCTCGAGAAGGGCCTCGGCCTGCTCGACGAGGCGAGCGCAGGCCTCGGGAGGGGCGACGTGCTCTCCGGCGACACCGCCTTCAGGCTCTACAGCACCTACGGTTTCCCGCTCGACCTGACGCAGGATGCTCTGAAGCTGCGCGGGATCACGGTCGACACCGCCGCTTTCGACGCGGCGATGGAGGCGGAGAAGGAGAAGGCGCGCAAGGCCTGGAAGGGCTCCGGCGAGGCGGCCACCGAGACCGTCTGGTTCGAGATCAAGGAGCGGGTGGGCGCCACCGACTTCCTGGGCTACGAGACCGAGACCGCCGAGGGCGAGGTGAAGGCCGTCGTCAGGGACGGCAAGGAGGTGAAGAGCCTCAAGGCCGGCGACGACGGCGCGCTGGTGCTCAACCAGACCCCGTTCTACGGCGAGTCCGGCGGCCAGGTGGGCGACCAGGGCACCATCCAGGGCCCCAGGGGCGCCCTGTTCCGCGTTACCGACACCCAGAAGCGCCTGGGCGACCTGTTCGTGCACTTCGGCCGCGCCGAGAAGGGCAGCTTCAAGCCGGGCGATGCCGTGGCGCTGGAGGTGGACCACGCGCGCCGCACGGCCACGCGCGCCAACCACTCCGCCACCCATCTCCTGCATGAGGCCCTGCGCCAGGTCCTCGGCACCCACGTGGCCCAGAAGGGCTCGCTGGTGGCGCCCGACCGGCTGCGCTTCGACTTCTCCCACCCCAAGCCCATGAGCGCGCAGGAACTGGCCGCCGTCGAGGAGATGGCCAACGCCTACGTGGTGCAGAATTCCCCGGTCGAGACCCGGCTGATGGCGCTGGAGGATGCGCTGGAGACCGGCGCCATGGCCCTCTTCGGCGAAAAGTACGGCGAGGAGGTGCGCGTCGTCTCCATGGGCGTGGGCGAGTCCGGCCCCAAGGCCAACAAGGCCTGGTCGGTGGAGCTGTGCGGCGGCACCCACGTCGCCCGCACCGGCGACATCGACCTCGTCCGGGTTGCCGCGGAGGTGGCGAGCTCGGCCGGCGTGCGCCGCATCGAGGCCCTCACGGCCGAGGGCGCACGTGCCCATCTCGCGGCCCAGGACCAGCGCGTGGCCGAGCTTGCGGCCGTCCTCGGCGCCGAGCCCGGGCAACTCGCAGAGCGCGTCAAGACCCTGCAGGAGCGCCGCAGGCAGCTGGAGCGCGAGATTGCCGAGGTCCGTCGCCAGCTTGCCCTTGCGGGCAGCGCAGCCCCCCCTGCACCGGAACCCGACCCGGCGCGTCCCGCACTGGAGCGGGGCACCGCGCCCAAGTCCAACGGTCGGGTGAAGCCGATGGACGCGCCGGAGCGCCGCCGGCTGGCGAAGCAGGATTCGCGCGTGCGCGAAGTCGCCTCCCTGCTGCGGGCGCGCACCGAGGACGTGGTGGAGGTCGCCGCGGCCCTTGCGCACGCGACCCGCGCGCTGCAGATCGAACTGGACGACGTGCGGCGTCGGCTGGAACAGGCCGGCGAGACGGTGGCCAACGGTGCGGCGGCACAGACCCCCGCCATCCGCGCCGTCGGCGGCATCAAGCTGCTGGCACGCTCGGTCCAGGGCCTCAATCCCAAGGACCTGCGCGGGCTGGTGGACGACGGCAAGAAGCAGGTCGGCTCCGGGGTGGTCGCCATCGTCGGCGTCACCGACGACGGCAAGGCCGGTCTCGCCGTGGGCGTCACCGAGGACCTCACGAAGCGCATCAGCGCTGTGGATCTGGTGCGCGCCGGCGCCGAGGCGCTCGGCGGCAAGGGCGGCGGCGGCCGGCCGGACATGGCCCAGGCCGGCGGCCCCGACGGCTCCAAGGCCGATGCGGCGATCGCCGCCATCGAGGCGCGGCTGGCGGGCTAGATGGCGTCGGGGCGCCCGGAGGGCGCGATTTCGGCGCATTCGGCGCGCAGACTCCAAGGGTTCATGGAAACTTCGGTGACGTGGAGGGGACGATGCAGCATGCCTCCCTGGTCCTGCGCGCTTGTGCCATCATCGCGTGCTCGCTCGCCTTCACGGCCGGCCTGGCCGGCGCCGCCGACGACCTGTGCGGCCGCCCGCGCGAGGCGCCCGACGCCTTGTTCCAGCGCCTCACCAAGACCGAGAAGCTCCCCGAGAGCTTCCGCGACAAGGGCTACGTGGTCATCAACGACGCTGACAACGGCACGCTTTGGACCTTCACGGTAGCGGGCCATCCGGCCCACCCATCCGTGGTGTGCCGGGAGCCGGTGGAGGACAGCGGCAAGCTGCGCATGGAGATGGGCGTGCAGTGCGAGGCGTCGCAAGCCGAGTGCGAGCGCTTTGTGCGCGGTTTCGAGGACCTCAACCAGAAGATGCTCAAGGAGCTGGAGCGTCAGCGCAAATAGCTCTGTGTCATCCCGGAACTGCGCGAAGTGCGGTCATGCCGGAATGGCGCGAAGCGCCCATATTGGGGATCCATGCATCTGAAGACACTCTTGGACGTGGCCATACCCGCGCGGATAAGCTCAGTCGCGGAAAGCGCCAAGGCATGAGCGCCAAGCTCGACTACTTGCCGGTGGAGCAGAGCTTCCTCGCTCCGGTAGGGGTGGACGCCGCCGACCCGGCGTCAGCCCGCGCCGTGGTGATCCCTTTCGGGCTGGAGGCCTCCGTGAGCTACGGTGGCGGCACCGCGGCCGGGCCGGCCGCGATCCTGGCGGCCAGCCACCAAGTGGAGCTTTACGACGACGAACTGGCGTGCGAGCCCGTCCGGCGCTACGGCATCGCCACGCTGCGCGAGCCGGCCATCGCCAGGCCGATCGAGGCCGCGCTGGCGCAGCTGGAGGGCCTGGTCGAGGCGGTTCTGGAGGCCGGCAGGTTCCCGCTCGTGCTGGGTGGCGAGCACTCGCTCACGCCCGCGTCCGTGCGTGCGCTGGCGCAGCGCCACAAGGACCTGGTTGTGTTGCAGCTCGATGCCCACGCCGACCTGAGAGACGGCTACCAGGGCGAGCCGTTCTCGCACGCCGCCGCCATGCGCCGCGTGCTCGACAGCCCCAATGTCTCGCTCGTCTCGGCGGGCATCCGCGCCATCTCGACCGAGGAGGTGGCGTTCTACGAGGCCAACCGCGACCGCATCGCCATCCACTGGGCCAAGGACCAGGCGCGCTGGGACGTCGCCGAGATGGTGGCGCCGCTGCACGGCCGTCCAGTCTACCTCACCTTCGACATCGACGCGCTGGATGCGTCGGTGATGCCGGCCACGGGCACGCCCACGCCGGGCGGCCTGTCCTACTGGCAGGCCCTCGCCATCCTGCGCGGGGCCTGCGAGGCGGGCAACGTGGTGGGCGCCGATCTCGTAGAGCTGGCGCCCATCCAGGGCCTGCACGCCTGCGACTACACGGCCGCCGCCATCGCCTACAAGATGTTGTCCTACGCGCTGGCTTGAGCCGCGCCGCGCCGCTCCCCTCCCGGAACCCGGTGCCCCCCTCATCGTTGCCCAAGTGTGGGCGGCACGGCCGCAGGACACGAAGGCAGACCTTGTGCCTGCCCCCTTTGCATCAACGGAAGGAGGCACGACTCATGGTTAACGCAACGCAGATCAAGGAACAGATGGAAGTGAAAGGCTCCGACGGAAGGCACGTCGGCACCGTGGACGGCATGGAAGGCGACCGCCTCCGCCTCGCCTCCGGCGGCATGCTGCACACCATCGAGCTGGACGCCGTGGAGGAGGTCAAGGAAGGCGTGGTGCGCCTCAAGAAGACCGCGCAGGAAGCCACCATGCCCTGGCACTAGCTAGCGGTAGGGCCGTCGGCCGCACGGCGGGTTAGGCGGGAGGCCGTAACCTTCGTGTGTCGAATGGCGGTTACGCGCTCCGCTAACCCGCCATACGTCAGCGCGCCGAAGCCGTCTGGGCGCCGTCCCGCAGCTTGGTGGCCATTACCGAGATGGTGCGCTGATACACCTCGGCCCGGTTCCATTCCTTGATGACGGCGTAGTTGGCGCTGCCAGGCTCCCACGACCGGCCGGCTTGCCAGCCGTGCCCTTTGAGGAAGTTGGCCGTGGACGCCAGGATGTCGGGCACGCTGTGCACGAGGTCGCGCCGCCCGTCGCCGTCGAAATCCGCCGCGTACTTGAAATAACCCGACGGCAGGAATTGGGTCTGGCCGATCTCGCCGGCCCAGCCGCCGCGCAGTTCGGCGGCCGTGAGGTCGCCCCGCTGCACGAGGCGCAGCGCGTCGAGGAGCTGCGCGATGAAGAACTCCGAGCGGCGGCAATCGTAGGCCAGCGTGGCGAGCGAGCGGAGGATGGAGTACCTGCCGGCGGTGTCGGCGCCGTAGTTGGTCTCCAGGCCCCAGATGGCGATCAGCACCGGCGCCGGCACGCCGAAGCGCTTCTCGACGCGGTCGAGCGTGGCCTTGTGTGCACGCATGAGGCCATGCCCGCGGCGGATCAAGGCCGAGCCGACGCGGCGTGCGTAGAACTGCTCGAAGCTCAGCTTGAAGGAGTGCTGCGAGCGGTCGAGCCGCACCACCGTGCGGTCGTACGTTACGCCGGCCAGCGCGGACGCCAGCGTGGCCTGGGAGATGCCTTGCGCGGCGGCCCTGGCCTTGAAGCGATCCAGCCAGCCGGCAAAGCCCGTCCCCTCGCTGCTGCAGTCGGCCGCGAAGGCTGCGGCAGGAGCGCAGCCCAGGAGGGCAGCGACGAGCGCGGCCCTGATGCGGCGGCCGCGAGTGCCGCAGACAATCCAGCTCATGTCCCGTTTCCCGTCTCGCCGATTCGGTGGTGCCGCTTTCCGGCTCCTCTCCTAGCATCCTCCGGCGCCCGGCGTCTGCAGCGAGTTGCCCCGCTGCGGCGGGGCTTGGAACGACTTGCGCGCGCCCTACGTTTGAGAGGAGACGCCACCGGCCGCGATCTGGACCACCGAAGGTGGAAGGCCCCGCAGCGAGCGATCATGCACGCGCGGGGTTTTTTGTTTGTGGCCGCGCGCCAGAGACGGAAAGGAGCGTGCACATGAGGTTAAGTTCCGCGCTGGTGCAGCGCACCCTGAGCCAATTCGAGGCGCAGGCGATTCCCGACAACCA
>DATBKR010000475.1:0-4583 GCA_036555805.1 Hyphomicrobiaceae bacterium
TTTGGGCAGGAGGGCTGACGCAGGCTGAGCGATGCGAGATCAGGGATTGGATCAAGCTATTCGTGCAGTCGGCAGCGTGACGGAGCTGGCACGCCGCATCGGCATCTCGCAGCCCTCCGTGTCCAACTGGGACCGCATCCCTGCAGAGCGTGTGCTGTCTGTTGAGGCCGCGAGCGGCGTTGCGCGCAGCGTGCTGCGCCCGGACCTCTACGGCATCGGGGGCATGAGGGGCGTGACGATGCGTAGCCCGGACGAAGTGGATGCAGCGCGCGCGGGGGAATACGCGCTCCTGGCGACGCTGCTCAGCCGCAGCCCCGGCAGCAAGCTGCTCGGGCGGCTGGCTCGCGTGCAGGGCGATGCGAGCCCGGTCGGCCTGGCGCACGCGGCGCTCGGCGAAGCCGCGGCGCATACGGATGCCGAGCGCGCCGAGCGCGAGTATTTCGAGCTCTTCGTCGGCGTGGGCCGCGGCGAGCTCGTCCCCTACGGATCGTACTATCTCACGGGCTTCCTGCACGGGCGTCCGCTGGCGCGTCTGCGCGAGGACTTGGCGCAGCTTGGCATCGAGCGAGAAGAGGGGCAGTCGGAGCCCGAGGACCACGTCGCGACCCTGTGCGAGATCATGGCGCGGCTTGCCGGCGGAGAGATCGAGGCTCCGCCCGGAGCCGATCGGCAGATCTTCGAGAAGCACATGGCGCCGTGGATCGGCCGTTTCTTTGCCGACCTGGAGCGCGCGCAGGCAGCCGACTTCTATGCCCGCGTCGGCTTGCTGGGCCGGACCTTTGTGGAAATAGAGGCCGAGGCTTTCGCGCTGCCATCGTGAGCGCGCGGGAAGCCCGTCGAGGAGGAGCGATCATGAAGGCAGAAGGCAAGGCGAAGGCAGGAGACGAGGCGAGAGTGGGTCGCCGCGATTTCCTTCGCGCGCTGGGAGCGGGCGCGGGCGTCGCAGTCGTTGCCGCAGGCCCGCTGGCGGACGCGGCCAGAGCCGACAGCGAGACCAACGAAGAAAAAAGAAAGCCGCGCTACCGGGAGACCGAGCACGTGAAGGCTTTCTACCGGGTCAACAGGTATCCAACGAGCAGCTAAGGGAGGCGGCCGGTGCTTATAAAGAAAGGCGAACGCCAAACGCGCCGCGGCACGCTTGCTGCCGCGCTTGCGAGTCAGTCGAGCGGCGGCCTCGATCGGCGCACTTTCCTGCGCCGCTCCGGCCTTGCCGCTGGAACCCTGGCGGGCCTCGGCACGCTGCCCCTCGGCGGCGTGCGCAGGGCACAAGCGGGACCGCCGCCTCCAGCCGGAGCCACGGTGACCATCCGCAAGAACATCTGCACGCACTGCTCGGTCGGTTGCACCGTCACCGCCGAAGTCGCGAACGGCGTCTGGATCGGTCAGGAGCCGAGCTGGGACAGTCCGATCAATCGCGGCTCTCATTGCGCCAAGGGCGCCTCGGTGCGCGAACTGGTGTCCGGCGAACGCCGGCTCAAATACCCGATGAAGCTCGCCAACGGGCAATGGACACGCGTGTCCTGGGACACGGCGATCAATGAGATCGGCGACAAGCTCACCGCCATTCGCGAGAAGTCGGGCGGCGATGCGGTCTATTGGCTCGGTTCGGCCAAGATGACCAACGAGGGCTCCTACCTGTTCCGCAAGCTCGGCGCATTCTGGGGGACCAACAACACCGATCACCAGGCCCGCATCTGCCATTCCACCACCGTCACCGGCGTGGCCAATACCTGGGGCTACGGTGCGATGACGAACAGCTATACCGACATTCGCAACGCCAAGACCCAGATCATCATGGGCGGCAACCCGGCCGAGGCGCATCCGGTGTCGCTGCAGCATCTGCTCGAAGGGGCCGAGCTCAACAAGGCGAACGTCGTCGTCATCGACCCGCGCCTGACGCGCACCGCCGCGCACGCCACCGAGTATGTGCGGCTGCGGCCCGGCACCGACATCCCGGTGCTGTACGGGATGATGTGGCACATCGTCCAGAACGGCTGGGAGGACAAGGAGTTCATCCGCCAGCGCGTGTACGGCTTCGAGGACGCGCGCAAAGAGATAGAGAAGTGGACACCGGAGGAGGTCGAGCGCGTTTCCGGCGTTCCGGGCGAACAGCTCAAGCGCGTCGCCCAGATGTTCGCGACGCAGAGGCCGTCAACCCTGATCTGGTGCATGGGGCAGACCCAGCACACCGTCGGCACGGCCAACGTGCGTGCGAGCTGCATGGCTCTGCTGCTCACAGGCAATGTCGGAGCCCCCGGCACCGGCGCCAATATCTTCCGCGGCCACGACAACGTTCAGGGCGCCACCGATGTCGGCCTCGATATCGTGACGCTGCCGTTCTACTACGGCCTCTCGGAAGCAGCGTGGAAGCACTGGTCGCGGGTCTGGGAGGTCGACCACGACTATCTCCTCAAGCGCTTCGACGACAAGAAGATCATGGAGACCTCAGGCATCCCGCTGACGCGCTGGTTCGACGCGGTGCTGCTGCCGAAGGACCAGGTCGCCCAGAAAGACAATGTGCGGGCCATGTTCGTGCAGGGCCATGCCAGCAACAGCATCACGCGCATCCCCGAATCGCTGCGGGGTCTTGCGGCGCTAGACCTGCTGGTCGTCGCCGACCCGCATCCCACGACCTGGGCCTCGCTCGCCGTGCGCGCCGGCCGCAAGGACAACGCGTATCTGCTGCCGGTTGCGACCCAGTTCGAATGCAAGGGCTCGCGCGTGGCCTCCAACCGTGCGCTGCAGTGGGGCGAACAGGTCGTCAAGCCGATCTTCGAGTCGAAGGACGATCTCGAGGTCATGTACCTGATCGCCAAGAAGCTCGGCTTCGCCGACCAGATGTTCAAGAACATCAAGGTCGAGAACAACCTGCCGGTGGCCGAGGACATTCTCCGCGAAATGAACCGCGGCAGCTGGTCCACCGGCTACTGCGGCCAATCGCCGGAACGCCTGAAGTCGCACATGGCGCATCAGGCCGACTTCGACATGCGCACGCAGCGCGCAACCGCCGGTCCCAACAAAGGCGACTACTACGGCCTGCCCTGGCCATGCTGGGGCGCGCCCGAGGTGAGGCATCCCGGCACGCCGCTGCTCTACAACACCAACCTCGCCGCCATGGACGGCGGCGGCGTGTTCCGCGCCCGCTTCGGCGTGGAGCGCGAGGAGAAGCTGCCCGACGGCACGACCCGCAAGGTGAACATGCTCGCCGAGGGCTCGTATTCCAAGGACTCGGAGATCAAGGACGGCTATCCCGAGTTCACCCTGGGCGTGTTGAAGAAGCTCGGCTGGGACACGGATCTGACCGAGGCCGAGATGGCGGTGATCAACCGCGTCAATCCGGCGAACCCGGATTCCGTGTCGTGGTCGACCGACCTCTCGGGCGGCGTCCAGCGCGTGGCGCTGAAGCACGGCTGCATCCCGTACGGGAACGGCAAGGCGCGCATGAACGCCTGGAACCTGCCCGACCCGATCCCGGTGCACCGCGAGCCGATCTACACCCCGCGTGTCGATCTGGTGAGCAAGTATCCGACGCTTCCGGACGCCAGGCAGTTCCGGCTGCCGAACGTCGGGTTCTCGGTGCAGAAGGCCGCCGTGGAAAAAGGGGTCGCCAAGGAGTTCCCGATCATCCTTTCGTCGGGCCGTCTGGTCGAGTACGAGGGCGGCGGCGAGGAGACCCGATCCAACAGATGGCTGGCCGAGCTGCAGCAGGACATGTTCATCGAGATCAATCCTGCGGATGCCGCCGACCGCGGCATCAAGGACGGCGGCTGGGTATGGGTCACGGGCGCGGAAAACGCCTCCAAGGCGAAGGTCAAGGCGCTCGTCACCGAACGCGTCGGCAAGGGCGTGGCCTGGATGCCCTTCCACTTCGGCGGCTGGTTCGGCGGCGACGATCTGCGCGCCAACTACCCGCAAGGCGCCGATCCGATCGTGCTCGGCGAGAGTGCCAACACGATAACGACCTACGGATACGATCCCGCCACGGGCATGCAGGAACCCAAAGTCACTCTTTGCCAGATCAGGGCAGCGTAGGGAGGAGGCCACCATGGCGCGGATGAAGTTTCTCTGCGACGCCGATCGCTGCATCGAGTGCAACGCTTGCGTCACAGCGTGCAAGAACGAGCACGAGATCCCGTGGGGGATCAACCGCCGGCGCGTCGTCACCATCAACGACGGCAAGCCGGGGGAACGGTCCGTGTCGATGGCGTGCATGCACTGCACCGACGCGCCGTGCGCCGCAGTGTGCCCGGTCAACTGCTTCTACACGACCGCCGACGCCGTGGTGCTGCACTCGAAGAGCCTGTGCATCGGCTGCGGCTATTGCTTCTACGCCTGCCCGTTCGGGGCGCCGCAATATCCGCGCGTCGGCAACTTCGGATCGCGCGGCAAGATGGACAAGTGCACCTTCTGCGCGGGCGGCCCCGAGACGGACATGACGGCCGCCGAGTACGGCAGCCGCGAGGGCGGCCAGTTCACCGGCTACGGAGCGAACCGGCTCGCTGAAGGCAAGCTCCCGCTCTGCGCCGAGATGTGCTCGACCAAGTCGCTGCTGGCCGGCGACGGCGAGATCATCGCCCAGATCT
>DATBKR010000476.1:0-6354 GCA_036555805.1 Hyphomicrobiaceae bacterium
GCAAACCGCCGCTCGAACTCCGTCGCCGTCTTCGGGAAATCCCGCCACAGATCGTCTCGACTGTGCTCAGTCATGGCCCAACTCCTTGTTGAACCATGCCTAACTCACGATTCCGGCTGAACTAAGGGCATAGGTATGTCCGCTCGGCCTATCGGTTCATGAATGCAGGCATCAACGTCGCCATCCTCGATGCGCCGAGCAGCCTCAACGGCGTACGCTTGTCCGAGGCCCACGCGAGGTATGTTGCTTCGGCTATCGCGACCACCCGCAAGTACTGGCCCAAAACCAAAGCTGGAGTTTGGCTGATCGGCACGAGCAACGGCACCATCTCCGCCTTCAACTTGGCGGCGCGCGCGGCGGCAAACGCGCCGCCCCCGGTCCCAGGGTTTCCCGATCAACCTGATGGCGTTGTGCTCACATCCCCGGTCGTGCAGGGCAGCGGTGAGACGGTCCTGGGGACCACACCTTCCTACCCAACCGCCCAGTTGACTGTCCCCGTAGCGGTTGTCTCCCATACCGCGGACCCATGCACAGCCAGCGATTCCGCGCTCGCCAAACAATTCACCGCGGCGGTCATCAGCCCCCGAAAAGCCTTCTACCCAGTGACCGGCGCCATGCCAGCAGCCGCGCAGTCGCAATGTGACGCCTTCTCGTACCACGGGTTCCATGGCATTGAAGACGCCGTTGTCGCTACTATTGCAGCGTTCGTTAAGCGATATGACCCTGCGAAGCGTGAAGCTCTACGACGGGCTGCACTTTGCTCGGCGGTCGCAGGTTCAGCAGGCGGCCATTGAACGATCTCGTTTCTGAAGCGCTGGCTTTTGGGCACGCTTGCGGGCGCGATCATTCCCAAGCCCCCGCCTCGACGAGTTCGCCTTCGGCCACGGCCGCCGCAAGACCAACGGCGTTGATGGGATCGCGGCCCGCGTCATCGAGCGGCTGGTCGCTCGTCACACGCTGACCATGGGCAAGCTGATCGTGCGGCTCGCCGGCCGACGATTTGCACACCGGCCTCGGAGGACGGCTTTTCCGGCCGGAGGCGAGCTTCATTGTGTCCGCTCGGCAACCGCACACAGAGTTTGCTGCACGGCCTGCGTCTCCTCCTGGCACGAAGTGTGAGTGGTGAGGCCTGGCGGGTGCGACAGGAGGCTGGGGATCTTTCCCCGACCGGTGCGGAGATCGAGCAGGCTGCTGGCAACATGGCGCGCGGCCGGCGGCAAGTCCGCGCGGCAGACTGAGCCGTGAACAAGAAGACGGGGCCGCGGACGTGCCCAAGGTGAACTGAAACCCTCGCGCCTTATCGAGACAACTCCTTCCGGACAATGGCTGCGCCGGCGGCCATAGCCTGCATCTTTCCGAGCGCCACGTCGCGCGGCAGATACTTGAGACCGCAGTCGGGCGCGACGACAATGCGATCGGCCGGCACATGCGGCAGGGCGCGACGGATGCGGGCGGCGACGATCTCCGGAGGCTCGATACTCATATCGGAGAGGTCCAGCACGCCGAGGAGGATGGTCTTGCTCGGCAGTTTCGAGAGCACAGCGCAATCTAGCAGGCTGTTGAAATAGCCTTTTCAGCCCCTTCGGACCCACGATATCTGGACTGGGCGACCGTCGCCAACACAGGATGCTGTAAAGGGACTCATGCGGATGCAGCCTTTTTCAACAACCTGCTAGGTTTGCCTGCGCCGTCTCGATCGAGATTTGCTGGACTTTTGAGCTCTCGTACTCGGGCAGGAAGGAATAGGCAGGCGGGCGATTGTGGATGACCGCCGCATAGCCGAAGCAAATGTGCACGGCGGTGGTGCCGGTGACGCCGTCGAGAGCGCGGTCGAGCACCTTGACGCCAAACATCTTGGCCTTCTCGGCGCGCGCCTGCATATAGGGCTCATCGACCTGCACGATGTCGGCGCCCGCCGCAAACAGGTCCTTGATCGCGGCGTTGACGGCTGCGGCATAGTCGTGAGCCAACGCCACCTCGTCCTTGTAGTAATCGTCCTGCGCCTGCTGGCTCATGGTGAAGGGGCCAGGCACGGTGATCTTGATCGGCCGATTGTCGATATCGACGCCATCGAGCGCCGTGGCGAAGCGATTAGAGTAGGCCTCATTCTGCCCCTCGCGGTAGGCGATGATGTTGTCGATGGCCGTGAAGCCCATGTCGTAGGTGCCGGCGATCAGGTGGGTGAGCTGGTAGATGGAGCCCGGCGTGAAGTCGATCTTCACGTCGATCTTCTCGGCGGCGAAGAAGCCCTAGCGCTGCGTCATCCAGATCGGCAGGTTGAAGCCGCCGGCAAAGTTGATCATGCGGATCACCTGCGCCGGGTTCGGATGCTCCTCGGGGAACGGCTTGGGCTCGGGCGCCTGCTGTGCGTGCGCAATGGCGACGGCGGCACTCGTCAGCGCGGCGGCCAAGGCGGCCACGCGGCACAGGTTCATCACAGTCGGCCTCCCTGAAGGCTTGTACCCTGGCTCTACAGATCGTGCGCCGCACATTCTTGTCAGGACTGCGACCGGCTTGAAGGGCGCCACGCCTGGCGCGACGGTGAGCCGTGAGAATGGGGTGGCGCAACCGGTCCGCGAGATCCATCGAAAGGCCGGTTTGACCCATCTCGGTCATTTGGGTCACATGATTGGTGCACTGCCGACGGCGTTCACCCTATGCATCGGTCGTAGTATGCTGCAGATTCCCTTCGGCGAGCCCAGCTTTTATGCGCATGCCTGGCCAGAGTCGCTTCTGTCGGTCCCTTGATGGCGCGCACATCGCCTACGCGAGCGCCGGTCGCGGTCCGGCCATGGTTGAAGTCGCCACCTGGCTCAATCACCTGGAATATGATTGGAAGAGCCCAGTCTGGGGCCCTCGACTTGTCGAGCTTGCCAGGCATTACACGTTGACCCGGTATGACAACCGAGGCTGCGGCCTGTCGGATCGCGACGTTGACAATCTCACGTTCGACGCCAGCCTTCACGATCTGGAGGCAGTGGTAGATGCGGCGGGCCTCAAACGCTTTATTCTGCTGGGCTGCTGCCAGGGAAGCGGCTTGGCGATCGCGTACGCCGCACGCCATCCCGAGCGCGTTAGCCGCCTGATCCTGTACGGCGCCTTTGCGCGCGGGCTGCTGAAACGCCATCCGTCGGCACAGGACATCGACGAAGCCGAGACCCTGCTCAAGCTTGTCTACCTCGGCTGGGGCCGCGACAATCCGGCCTTTCGCCAAGTCTATACGACGATCTTCATCCCCGACAGCCGGCCAGAGCAGCAGCGGTGGTTCAGCGATCTGCAGCGCTTGTCGACTTCGCCCGAGAACGCGGTTGGCCTGATCCGGGGGTTTGCCGCCATGGATGTCCATGGCGAGCTCGCGGACATCCGCAGCCCCGCGCTTGTCTTGCACGCGAGGAACGACAGTCGCGTGCCCTTCGCGGAGGGGCAACTGGTTGCGAGCTCGATCCCCAATGCGGAATTCGTGCCCCTGGAGAGCCGCAACCACATCCTCTTGGAGCACGAACCAGCATGGCGTCAGTTCTTCGTCGAGATTGCGCGCTTCGTGCGCGGTTGCGGCGAAGGGACGGACGCGGCCACGACGGAATTCCTCGATCTGACCGGGCGCGAACGCGAAGTGCTCGACCTCATCGCGCGCGGGCTGGACAATGCGCAGATCGCAAAGGCGTTGTCGGTCAGTGCCAAGACCGTGCGCAACCATATCAACAGCATATTTGGCAAGCTCGGCACGCCCAATCGGGCCCAGGCTATCGTGCGCGCTCGCGAGGCGGGGCTGGGACTGAGCCGATCCGAGCGTGCGAGTTGAAGCCCGTGAGACTCTAGGTCCGTAGGCCTAGAAATACGGAGAATTCTTCGCGGTTTCGATAGCGCCTGGGCCAAGCGCCTCATGACAGAGGCAGCGGTTTCCCTGCATCTCAAGGGCAATAGCGGATCGCCGCGACGTGGTCGGTCCGCTCCCTTCAGGAGAGAAGCCGCCATGACCCAAACCGGCGCTCGCAACGTCGCTTCCGCTCAGCCGAATGCGGGGCATCGCTCGTCACCCAATCACGCCATCCCGCGGCTCGCATGGAGATCGCTTCGGACCTTGGGCTCGGGGATCAAGTGGGCATGCCGCGTTTTCGTGAACTTCTGGAACATCCCCGTTCTCGGCGAGAACGAGACGCCGGAGTCCCGACGGTTTCGCATCGAGCACCATATCAGAGACTGAGGAGGAGACCATGAGCCTCGCGACTGCGGCTACCGCCGCTGGGTCCGCGGCAGTTCAAGGAGAGCTGTGGAGCGTACGCGCCCCGGACTATGCCGAAGCGCAGGAACCAACCTTCCTCCCCCTCTACGAGAGCGTGCGGGGGCGGCCGGAATTGGCGAACGCCAGCGTGCTGCTCGACGTTGGATGCGGCCCGGGTCTCGCCGTTCAGACATTTGCCAAGACGATCCGTAACGTCGCCGGCGTCGATGCCTCCGCGCCCTTCATTGAGATCGCCCGGAGGCGTGTGCCAAAAGGAGATTTCCGCGTCGCCGAGATGGAAGCGCTACCACACGCCGACGGCTCGTTTGACATCGTGACAGGCTTCAACGCGTTCCAGTACGCGGCATCGCCGGCAAATGCGCTCCGCGAGGCGCGCCGAGTCGCGAAGCCGACGGGGGTCATTGTGATCGCGGTCTGGGGGTTACCCGAACGCTGCGATGCGGCCGGGCATCTCAAGGCACTGGGATCGCTGATGCCGCCTCCACCACCGGGCGCACCAGGCCCCTTCGCCTTGTCCGACGAAGCGAAGCTGAAGGCGCTCGCGACGGACGCCGGCCTCGCGCCGGTCGGCGTTGTAGATGTGGAGTGCCCGTGGGTCTATCGCGATCTCGACACAGCGATCAGGGGTATGCTGTCGGCCGGACCGGCCGAGAGAGCGATACGTGCATCAAGCTATGAGCGTGCGCGCGAGGCAATCACCGCTTCCATAGCGCAGCATCGCACGCCATCGGGCGGCTATCACCTGAATAACGTGTTCCGCTATCTCGTCGCACGCAAATAGGATTGTCGAGGCCAACGGCAGGAATTGGCATTGTGTCATGAAGACGTCCGGTGCGACGGCGTCGAGAGATGAAGGAGGACCCTTCGGAGCCGCTTTTGTAGGAGGAGGCTTCAAACCGCCGTGAGCTGCTTCGGTCAAAAGCCGCGGTGGTGAACGCCAGGGAAAAGGCGTGGCGATGACCGCGTCAGGTATGGATGAGAGAGACGAACGCAAGTGAACCTCCGTTCAAGCATCGAAATCTTCATAGACGACATCGAAACCGGGGCCTTGCCAATGTTCCGGGATGAGCGTGGCGGCAACCTACCTACTGGCGATGCGGTGTCCGGTGTAGAGGGGCGTGACTCTCATTCGGGCTTTCGTACGGAACTTGAGAACCTGTCTGGCGATGGCAAGCGAAAAGGCACAAGCGGCTCCCACCGTGAGGCCGAAAGTAGCGATGCGTCGGACGATGAAGCGGGTGTAATGCTCGTGGAGGGGGTGGGTCACCGCCGTTGAGCATGGGCCAACCGGCTCGCCGGGAGGAGCCCGCGGCGCGACGGAAGGCGGCAGCCTTCGCACGGTGGCACGAGCCGAATAAGTCGAGAGGCTCATGTTCGGTTCCGTGAGGGGCTCGGGGTGAAAGTCCCCGGGCCTACTCAGCCTCGACCTCCGGACGTTCACAGAGTACTGACCGGAGCAAGTTGGGTGGAAACCTGCCGCGTTCCACCTCCGTTCCTCGACTTGCAGCTTTCGCGGGTCGTTGCTCCGTAGAGGCGGCTGGCCTGCAACGGGTAGTCCTGACCCGAAGCGGTCTGCCTTAGTACAGGCGCGTCGCACCGTCGTTATCAATGATGGCCTGCATCTCGGTCTGCGTCTCTGAGAGCGCCCCGTGCGTCACCATGGCCTCGGCGAGTGTTGGTACGCTAGTCCGATCGGGCCATTGGTCGTGTTTCCACAGCCGCGATCTGACAATGCACTTGGGGCAATGCATGAATGCTTCTTCGACAGCGACAATGAGAACCAAGTTGGGGATCTTGTCGTTCGCCGCGAGCCTGGCTTGCAGCGTGCTGTCACGCACGATCTGACCCTTGCCGCTGACGCGTAGCGTATCGCCATTTCCGGGAATGAGAAAGAAAAGTCCGACTTCCGGGTGAGCGAGCAAATTCTCGAAGGTGTCCAGCCGGTTATTGCCCAATCTGTCTGGAATTGCGAGCGTCCTTTCATCGAGGACCGCAACGAAGCCGGCAGGATCGCCCTTAGGGGAGAGATCGAGCCGACCGTCCGCTCCGCGCGAGGCCACGATCACAAACGGACATGCCGCAATGAACCGGCGACAGATGTCGTCGATGTG
>DATBKR010000477.1:0-4906 GCA_036555805.1 Hyphomicrobiaceae bacterium
CGGCAGCTGGCGGAACAGGATGAGGGCCTCCAGCAGCGGGCGGGTACGGGCGTCGGCGAAGCGCATGCCCGATGCACGCTGGCTCCCCACCGTGACGGGGCTGTTGACGGCCTGGAAGGTGTGCTCGGCGAGCACGCAATCGTGGCTCAGGCGTTCGACCTCGATGAGGCGGCGGTTGGCCGCAAAGCCGATGGCGCGCAGCGCGGGGAGATTGCACAGGCGCTTGCCGATACCGAAGTCTCGGGCATTGTTGATGGTGGTCTCGGTACGGAGCGCGCGGCTCTCCTTGTGGTACTGCTTGATGCGCGTGTTCTTGTAGTAGACATGCAGGGAGGGGGTCACGTCGTGGGTGAGGACGCGGGTGCGGAACAGCCCCGGCGTGTTGTGCTGGACCCTCCGATTGAAGATCAGCTGCATCTGCTCGGGCCGGCCGAGATCGAGGTTCTCGCGGATCACCTGCTCGAAGAAGAGGCGGCCGTGCTGCGGCTTGTCGAGCACCTGGGTCAGCGAGAACTCGGCCTGCAGGATCGAGATATCGTAGCGGTAGCCGGCACGTCGGTCTGCGACGGTGAAGGGGTGCGGCAGCAGGCGCAGCCACTTGCGCAGAAGCCGGTCGATCTTCGCCGCGGACAGGCCATCGCAGATCCTCTGTAGCCGATCCGGCTCGGCGCACTTGAGGATGCCGTTGTCGAGCGCCTCGAAGGCGATGCCCTCCTTGGCCAGCTGGCGCTTGGCGTACTCGTGGCCGTTGATGCACAGCCTGGCGTTGAACGGGAAGTAGCTGCAGAACTTGAGGAAGAACGGGCCGAAGTCGCGGTCCACCGCGTAGATGTAATGGTGGTTCACCATGGCGCTGGAGCGCACGATCCACGGGTAGGGAAGGCCGGTCCTCGGGCTTGTGCGCTTCTCGGTGCGGAACACGGAGGTCTTCTCCTGCGCCTTGCCGACGAACAGGACGCCTTCCTCCCCGGCGAAGCGGCGCAAATGCTCGGCCATCACGGCGTCCTTGCGCTCACCCTTGCGGAACCGGATGACGGGAATGTCATGCCGTGCCACGAAGCGCTCCAGCTGCGCCACGAAGCCACGGCTGAGCGGGCTCATCAGTGCTGCCGACGGCAGCGGCTGGCCACGGTGGTACTTGAAGAACCGAACCACGCCCTGCTCGCTCTGCAGCTGCGGCACGTAGACGTTGAGGTACATCCGGTCGATTCCCTCGACCGAGAGCCGGACATGATCGCGCAGGATTTCGGCCACGCTCTGATGTGCTATCATCCCCCCGGCTCCGGTCGTGCAGGTTTTGCCCCTCGCGGGGCGTTTGACCCACGCTGGTCCACTGAGCCTGGTTCTACCAGAAGCTCGTCATCAACCGGCGACCGGAGCCACAGCCGCCACACGCCTCGTCGGTCTGAGGCGGAGCCTCGTTAGCAATACGCACGTGTCGCTTGGATTTGGTGCCACTGCGCTCTGGGCGCCACCTGTCCGCGGCGTGGGAGCTGGCTCCCACCCATTCGAAGGCACCGCTTCGTTCGATCCCTCTTCCGGCCTGTCTCAGCGAGCATGAGGCGGTGCGTGGGAGAAAGAGGCCAAGGCCTGACCGAAGACGGCTTCTGCTCATACAGAATTGACACCAATAACGAGACACAGCTGGCAACGTCACGTCGGGTTGGGGTCATCTTTACGCGTCCGAGCGTAGTGTGCCCGTCGGAGCAATCCCATCCGAAGGCTGCCAATCGAGGAACAGAGATCGAACAACGTCAGGTGCGCACCCGCTTTACTCCGTCCGTTGCTCCGTAGACGCCAGGGGCAAGGGTCCATTACGGGTCGTCCATGCAGGAAGTTGCGGACCGACGCACGGAAAGCACAGCCGCGTAGCGCCGCAGCGCGACGTTGGCTTGTCAGGTGCCGGACGTGGCGAGACCGCCGAGGTAGTCGACCACGTCCTTGCATTTTGGATTGTTGGAAACGGTGATGGCCACCTGCGCCCAGCCGGCGGGCGTATTGTCGTGCTCGGCATCGCGCGCCGACACGTCTGCTCCAGCCGCAACGAGCTGCTTCACCATTTCCAGATCACCGTTCCACGCTGCTGAGTGCAGAGCTGTGCCTTGCGATCCCCACGCGGCTTTCGCGTTGACGTTGGCGCCCTGGAAGAGGAGCCAGCGGACAAGCTCATGGTGCCCGAAATCGACGGCCGCCATCATGACCGCTTCTGATCGGGCGATGTCGGGGTTGCGCGCGACAAGGTCGGCCAGCGCATCCTTGTCGCCCAGACGCGCATACTCCTGCGGCTCAGCCTTGACGCCCCGCTGCACCAGGTGTCGGACCAGCGGCCGCCCGCGCGGCCCGAGGCGGCTCATGGCCTCCAGAGGTGTCGTGTCCCAGCGGTCCTTCCGATCGACCGATGCGCCGAGTTCCAGGAGGCGGTCGATGGCGAACGGCGTGCGCGCGAACGCGAGGAGCGAGCCGCCATTGGGCTCGATCCTCGGGAGTGCGGATTTGCCTAGGCGCAGCATTTTCTCCACGGCCGCGTCGTCCTCGAAGAGCATCGCTTCCACGAGACCGACATGCGCGCCCCGCTCCATCAGAGCCTGGCGCATGCCGGGCTGGTCCCAGTGGACCGTCAGCATGAGCGGAGACCAGTGCTCGTACTGATCGTTGGCGCCACTGATGTCCGCGCCAGCGGCAACGAGCAGGTCGAACATATCCCGCCGCTTCGTCTCGATGGAAACGTGCAGCGCCTGCGGTCGGCCGCCCCAATATGGATGCGGGCCAACGGCGTTGGCCAACCTCGGTTCCCCCGCGAGTGCCGCCTGCACGTCATGGAGGCGGCCGTCTCCGACGGCACGCAAGAAAGCCGCAACGGTCTCGTCGGTCGGCAACGGGGTTGCGGCAGGATCGGATTGCCCGAGATGATCGACATGGGCCTTCAGCTTGCGCCAACTCGCGAAGCCGTATTGCCGAGCAATGGCGACCTGCGCCTCCGCAAGCTTCGCCTCGCGGCGTTGCAAACGCATGGAGCGGAGATGCTGCTTTGCAGTTTTGCGTAGCCAGTCGAGATTTGCCCGTATGGGCAGGGGATCAGCCATGGAACACCTTCTTTCAGATAGGCCCGGGGTCCGCGCTCACGGGCAGAAAGAAGGCGGTACTCGTTGTCTCAAGCAGGCGGGTTCGACCCTCTTCGCGGACGCATGGTCGCCTGATCGACCAGCATCGAGCCTAAAGTCGCGCCGTGGGACGGTCAAGCGGAAGGCGGATCGTTGCAACTTCTGCCTTGGGTCAAGATTGCGTGTCGCGGACCAGCCTCCTTCAGGGAGGAAGCACACCCGAAAGCTGCAAGTCGAGGAACGGAGGTGGAACGCGTCACGTCTCCACCCGAGTTGTTCCGGCGAGTGATCCGTGTGCCTCCGGTGACCCAGTGCCAGGTTCCGCCGTGAGCACGTGCGTGATGATGCCCAGGCTTGGCCCCCCCGAGTGACGCGCGCCGACCTCGGCGGGCTGCCGGAGCGTTCTGGATGGGCTGGCGCGGCCGCCGAGCGGGCGTAGCGAAGCTTACCCTAATCGAGCAGCAAGCCATAGCGGACGAACCTGGCAAGAGAGCCCCGTCGCGACTGGCTCCCTGAGTGTGGCCATAGTGACTGCCGGCGGCTCTGTGCTTGTTCTTTGGGGCCTTCGGGCTAGTGCTTCGCCGCATCCGACCGATGCGATCGCATGAACCTGAGCCGTCGATAGGCCCTCTCCCAACCCCAACCAACTTTCAGGTGAACACCCGATGATGGTCTCGAGAAATTCGCGGGATGTTCTCGAAGCTTGTTTTCCAGCCGAAAGCGGCAGTGCGGCGTGTCATCGCTCAGCGAACGCAGGCCTGAAATCGGGGTTGCGCAAAAACCGGTGAGCGAGCCGGTTCGGCCGCGATGACGCGAGGTGCCGTGCAGTAGCAGTCAGCAGCAGAAGGACGGTGGCATGCAGAGGCTACGGTATGCCTTAGAGCAGGCAAAACGAAACGGGGCGGCAATCGGCCACTTTAACATCGCCGATTCAGTCCAGTTGAACGCGGTGTTCGCTGCCGCGCAGGAATTAAACCTTCCCGTGGTGGTTGGCGTGTCCGAGGGCGAACGCGAGTTCATCGGACTCCATCAGATCGCGGCTCTCGTGCGAAGCCTGCGGGAGGCATTCGATTTCCCTATCTTTCTCAACGCCGATCATACCCACACCCTGCAGAAGGCGGTCGACGCAGCCAGGGCAGGATTCGATGCAATCGTCTTCGATCTTTCCGCGCTGCCGTTCGCGGAGAACGTGCGCCAAACCAGAGAGGCCGTTGGTGTCCTCAAGTCAATCAACCCCGATATCCTGGTGGAGGGTGAGATCGGCGACATCGGAACCGGATCCGAAATCCATGATGTGGCTCCCGACCTGTCCAAGGGACTGACGACGCCGGCGGAAGCGAAGGAGTACGTCGAGTCCACCAGCGTCGACGTACTCGCCCCGGCTGTGGGCAACATGCACGGCATGCTGAAGAGCATGGTCAGGGGGGAGGCCAAGAAGCATCTGGATATCCCGCGTATCGCTGAAATCAAGAGCGCGGCGCAGGTCCCTCTTACGCTTCACGGCGGATCGGGAACCGACGATGAGCATTTTCGCAAGGCGATCGCCGCAGGCATCAATATCGTCCACATCAACACCGAGCTGCGGGTCGCTTGGAGACGCGGCCTCGAGGAGGGGTTGGCCAAACACCCGCAAGAGGTGGTCCCCTACAAGATCCTGCCGGCGGCAGCGGAGGCGGTGAAGCAGGTCGTCCGCTCACGCTTGAGCTTGTTCAGTGGGGTGCCGGACCGGCAGCGTGCGAAAGCGCTCTCGTAAGCAGAAGGCCACTCTGCGCAACCGCATGGACCAGTGGCGTAATGGTTCGCAG
>DATBKR010000478.1:0-3326 GCA_036555805.1 Hyphomicrobiaceae bacterium
CGGCGCCATCAGCACCGGGCGCCCGCTGTCGAACAGGGCCGACTCGATGGCCGTCATGCGCGCGCCGCGGCTGCCGGGCCGGCCCAGCACGGTGGCGTCGTGGACGCGCCCCAGGCTGCCGAGGGCGGCATCGTCGATGGGTGCGCCGCCGCGCCACCGGAAGCGGGCGGCGTCGGGGCCCGCCGGGATCTGCAGGGCGAACGCGTCGAAGAGCTGGCGCACGCTGCGCGTGAAGTCGGCCTCGTTCCAGTCGGCCGGCGGGATCGTGACCGCGACGATTGGGTCGGGGGCAACGATGTCGGCGAAGGCGGGCCGCAGCGCCACGCCCTCCACGCAGGAGCCGAACATGCTGGCCAGCAGCCGGGCCGTCTCCAGCACGGCGGGCATCGTCTCGCTCTGATCGACGGGTACCAGAATGCGCTTCATGGCATTCCCCGGCATTCCTCGCTGTTAGCGACCCGCGTCTGGCCTCCCGCATCATAGCACAGGCCCAGCGCCGGTTGCCCGCACAATGCGGGCGGCACGCTGCCTTGACCGGCATGGAAGATCAGAAGCGTGTCAACACGGCGACAGTGCCGAACGGGCCCGGCGGCCATTCCCGCTCCAGCCAGGTCCCATCGGCCGCCCAGCCGCCGGAGACCGACACCTCGCCGGTCGCCCACTCGTAACGCAGGAAGGCGCCGATGCGGGATGTATCGTGCTCCAGGCCCGGCTCGGCGGTACCGCCGGAGCCGCCCTCGAGCCCGGCGGACAGGTCGGGCAGGAGGCGCCAGCCGAGCCGCACGCGGCTGCCGTAGTCCATGTGCGTCGAGGCCCACGACAGATCGAGGGACGCCCACGCCTGGTCCGTGATGTTCCACCACGCCTCCAGTACGCCCTTGCCGCCGTATTCGGTGCCGGTGAGCGCTGGCCATGGCTCGGCGGCATCGGGGGCGTAGTCGAGGACAGTGAGCCCGCCGAAGACCTTGATCGTGACGGAGCCGAGCTGCTTGTGGTAGCCGACCAGCACGTCGCCGAACGCAACCGTCCCTTTGCCGCTGTCGCCGGGGCCGAGGCCGTAAGCACCGTAGCCCGCAGCCCCGCGCAGTCGAAAACCGTCTTCCCGGATGCTGCCGAAAGGCGCCCAGCTGGCCCCGCCGTAGACCGAGCGGATGCCGGGGAAGACCTCGACACCCGACCACGTCTCCACCCTGGGCGGCGGCCGCTCGTCGGACTGCGCCTCGCCGTCGGCCCAGGCGACCGGCGACCCCACCGCGCAGAGCGCCAAGCCCATGATCGCAGCCCTGCGGGCCCGAACGGGGCGCAGGCCAATCCAGGAGCCGGAGTACGCCACACACCCCTCCGCCCAACGTAACGTATGAAATATGCTGATGCCGTCTGAACATCAGCAGGGATACACTATGTCACGCTCGCGCCAGCGCGCAAGCGAAAACTACAGACGACAAACTATGCGCCTGCTTATCTTCATGGCGGGTGCGGCAAAGCGGATCGGCTCGATCGCATGGACGTCGGCCATTCAAGGCACTCCCCCGCCCTCCGATATGACCGCCGGTGCAGAATTGGCGCCATGAGACCCATCAATCCAGCCATGCGCCACTGGATTTTACCGCGCGGAGCAAAGGCGATAGCCTGCCTGCATACGAACGAGGCAACGCCCGGCCAAGGAGAAACCAGAGCCCATGCAGAGCCAAGCGCGCGAACGCCTGCACTTCCTGCTGCTCAACGTCGGGCACTTCCTCGACCACCTGTTCATGCTGATCTTCGCCACGGTGGCGGCGCTCGCGCTCACGCGCGAGTGGGGGCTCGGGTATGGCGACCTGCTGAAGTACGCCACGCCGGGGTTCTTCGCGTTCGGCGTGTTCGCCCTGCCGGCGGGCTGGCTCGCCGACCGCTGGAGCCGCGACGGCATGATGAGCGTGTTCTTCGTCGGCATCGGCCTCTCGGCCATCGCCACCGCGTTCGCGCGCACGCCCCTGGAGATGGCGGTGGGCCTGCTGGTGGTGGGCATGTTCGCGGCCATCTACCACCCGGTGGGGCTCGCCATCGTGGTGCAGAAGTGGAAAAAC
This sequence comes from Hyphomicrobiaceae bacterium, assembly GCA_036555805.1. Taxonomy (GTDB): domain Bacteria; phylum Pseudomonadota; class Alphaproteobacteria; order Rhizobiales; family Hyphomicrobiaceae; genus AWTP1-13. The sequence goes on from DATBKR010000478.1 coordinate 2,067, forward strand.
ACCGGCATGCGCATCGCCGTGAACGGCGTATGGGGCAACCTCGGCGTGGCCAGCGCGGCGCTCATCACCGGCTACTTCATCGATCACGGCGGGTGGCGCGCGGCGTTCGTGGTGCCGGGCCTGCTCTCGATCCTGATCGGCCTCGCCTACACGGTTGCGATGTGGCCGGAGATCGCGCGGGCGCGGCTGCACCGACAACGCGGCGCTGCCGCCGCGGCGACCGGGGCCGGAAGGCCGTCCGCCGACATGAAGGCGCTGCTGGTGAGGGTCTCGGCCATCGTGTTCCTGACCACGGCGGTGTCGAGCATCGTGTTCCAATCCACCTCGTTCGCGCTGCCCAAGGTGCTCGACGAGCGCCTCGGCGGACTGGCCGTGTCGGCCACCGTGATCGGACAACTCGCCTTTGCGGTGTTCGCGGTGGCCTCCATCGGTCAGCTGATCGTGGGGCATTTCCTGGACCGGCTGGGGCCGCGCACCGTGTTCATGACGGCGGCGGCGATCCAGGTGGCGTTCTTCGCCATCATGCCGGGGCTGGTGGACTGGGCGGCGCTCCTGTGCGCCATGGCGTTCATGCTGGCGGCCTTCGGGCAGATCCCCATCAACGACTACCTGATCGGCCGCCTGGCCGACGGCGAGCACCGGGCGCGCATCTACGGCGTGCGCTACGTGGTGAGCTTCACGGTGCTGGCGGCGTCCCTGCCCCTCATTGCCTTCATCTACGAGAGCTGGGGCTTCGACGCGCTGTTCCGGGTTCTCGCCCTCTCCGCTGCCGTCATCCTCGGTGCCGTCGCCATGCTGCCGCGGAAGCTGCCACAGGCGGCGGCCGTCCACCCTTAGGGGTTGCGGCGGATCGGCCCTGCGCCGCCGTCCTCGGCCCCCGCCCGGCGGTCGGACCCGATCGCGACAGCAGAACCAGAAAAGAGCGAGGGCGCCGCCGGGAGAGCCGGCGACGCCCTCAGGCCCTCTGGCGAGGGCTTTCGAGATCCTTCGAGCTACGCTTTTTCCAGCTGCGCGGCCTGCTTGCCGCGGCCCTTCCTGTCGTCCTCGAGCGTGAAAGTAACCTTGTCGCCCTCGTTCAGGGAGCGCAGCCCCGCCCTCTCGACGGCGGTGGCATGGACAAACACGTCCTTGGAGCCATCCTCGGGCGTGATGAAGCCAAAGCCCTTCGCGGTGTTGAAGAACTTGACAGTTCCAGAGATTCTCATGCGGAGACGTTCTTTCGGATGTGCGTGATGAAGCCGGCCAATCAAGGGCCCACGC
>DATBKR010000479.1:0-10570 GCA_036555805.1 Hyphomicrobiaceae bacterium
CTCGGCTGCCGCGACGGCCGGCAGCGCATCGGCGGCGCCGCCCTTGGCCCCGCCCTTGGCCTTGTCCGAGGCCATGTCAGTTGTTCCTCAAGCGGGCCGCCGCGCCGCCGCCCAGCAGGCTGTTGGCGGCGACGATGACGAGGGCGGTCAGGACCAGCATGGAGAGGCCGAGCACGGCGATGGCGGCGAGGTCCCCGCTCTCCTTGAGGTCGAAGATGAGGACCGAGAGCACCTTCGTCTCCGACGTGAACAGGATGACCGCGGCGGACAGCTCGCGCACCACCGCGACGAACACGAAGCACCAGGTGGCAACCAGGCTCGACCGCAGGAGCGGCGCGGTCACGTCCTTCAGCACGCGCAGGCGGGTTGCGCCGAAGATGCGGCCGGCCTCCTCCAGCTCGTGGTGCACGGAATGGAACGCCGACTGCATCTGCTGGTAGGCGGCGGGCAGCTCGATGGTGACGTAGGCGAGCAGCAGGATCCAAAGCGTGCCGTAGAGCACGAACGGAGGCCGCGTGTAGGCGAGGAACAGGCCCACGCCCAGCACGATACCCGGCACGGCGATGGGCGCCATGGCGAGGAAGCCGAGCACGCGATGGCCGCGCCCCGTGGCACGGCTCGTCAGGTAGGCGACGACGAGCGCCATCAGGGCACCGGCCGTGGCGGCCATGGCGCCGAGCAGGAAGGTGTTCTTCATGGCGAGCTTGGTCGCGGACAGCTCGAAGAACACGAAGGCGAAGTTGTGCAGGGTGAACCGGTCGGGCGTCAGCAGCTGCGAGGGCACCTTGGAGAAGGCCGCATTGACGAGCGCGCCGTAGGGCAGGAACACCGGCAGGCACAGCAGCGCGATGCACAGCGCGAACGCCGGCCAGCGCAGCGCGCCGAGGTCGACAAGCCGCGCCGCGCCGCCCTTGCCGCCCACGACGGCATAGCCGCGCCGGCCCAGGATGGCGCTCTGGGCGCGCAGCAGCACCACCGTCAGGACGAGCAGGGGCAGAGAGGCGGCGGCGGCGAGTTCCGGCTTCGGCGGGTACTGGAACAGGCTCCAGATCTTGGTCGTGATGGTGTGGAATCCGGCGGGCAGGGCGAGGATGGCGGGCGACCCGAACAGCGTCATGGCCTGCAGGAAGGCGACGAGCAGCCCGGCCAGCAGCGCCGGCAGCGCCAGCGGCACGGTGATGCGCCGGGCCGTGCGCCAGCGCGAGGAGCCGAGCATGGCGGCGGCGTCCTCCAGCTCGCCCGGCACGCGCTCCAGCGCGTTGGCCACCAGCACGAACACGTAAGGGAAGGTGTAGCAGGAGATGACGAAGATCAGCCCGGCGAGCGTGTAGATGTCGAACAGCGCCTGGTCCGGCGGGGCGCCCGTGACGGCGCGCCAGAGCTGGTTGAGGAGGCCGCTGTTAGGGGCGGCCAGCAGCTCCCAGGCGATGGCGCCGAGGAACGGCGGCGTCACGAACGAGGCCGTGACGATCAGGCGGACAGCGTTGCGGGCGGGCATGTCGCTGCGGGCGACGAGCCAGGCCATGGGCGCCGCGACCAGCCCGCAGGCGAGGCTCACCGAGCCGGCGATGGTGAACGTCGTCAGCAGCGGCTCGACGAACATCGGGTCGGTCAGCAGGCGCTGGAAATTGGCGAGCGTTGTGCGGCCCGCCTGGTCGCGGAACGCGAACACGAGCAGCCAGCCCAGCGGCAGCACGATCAGCACGCACAGCGCCGCCGCGAACAGCAGCATCACCGGCGTGGACAGATCGAGCCTCCCGCGCCCGGTGCGGGCCGGTGCAGCTAGGGTTGCGGTGGTATCGAGCGTCGCCACGGTGCGCGCATTTCGCTCCATGTAGGTTGGGTCAAGCGAAGCGCAGACCCAACAGACGGATGTTGGGTCTCGCTGCGCTCGACCCAACCTAGAGGCTCCCGGCGTTTCCGACCTTTCTGACTTCCGATTTCCGATTCCGACCTCACACCTTGAAGATGCGGGCGTAGTGCGCCTTGATCTCGTCGGCCTGGGCTTCCACGGCCGCCGGGTCGTCCTTCATGGTCTTGATCTCCTTCAGCGGCTTGCGGCCCGGCTTCTCCTTGACGAGCGCATGGGCCGACCGGAGCCCGCCGTAGTCAACCAACAGCTGCTGGCCCTCCTGGCTGAACATCCAGGAGTGCAGGAGCTTGGCGGCGTTGGGGTTGGGCGCGTCCTTCATCAGCCCGGACGGGCCGACGATCAGCGGTGCGCCCTCGGTCGGGTAGACGATCTCGACCGGTTCGCCCTTCTCCTTCATCTGGATCATGTTGTACTCGTTGCCGTCGGCCATGACGGCGCGCTCGCCGAGCGCCAGCTTCTTCGGCGGGTCGGCGGACGACTGCACCTGCATGATCCGCTGCTTGGCGAGCCTCTCGAAGTACTCCCAGCCGAGGTCGCGCGACATCTGGAAGGTGGCGGTCATGATGGTGCCGGAGTAGCCCGGGTGCGCCTTGACGATCTTGCCGGCCCACTTGGGGTCGAGGAGATCGGCGAAGCTCCTGGGCGCCTCCTCCCGCTTCACCAGGTTGGTGTTGTAGCCGATGACGCTGAGCCAGATGCGCCAGCTGGCGAACTGGCCGTCGGGATCGCGGTGCTCGGGCGGATAATGCAGCGCCACGTCCTCCGGCACGTAGGGCAGCAGGATGCCCTGGCGCTTCCAGACGATGAAGTGCGCCGCATCCGAGCTGTTGACCACGTCGACGGCGTGGATGTTGCTCGCGTACTCCTGGCCGATGCGTTGGAAGATGCGCTCGCCGCCCGAGCGCTCGACGCGCACGGCGATGCCCGGATACTTGGCCTGGAACGCCTTGGCCATGCGCTCCGCCACAGGCAGGTCGACCGCGGTGTACCAGGCGGCCTTGCCCTCCTTGGTGGCCGCCGCGACCAGCTCCGGCGTGACCTTGGACGGCGCGGGTGCGGCCGACCACGTAGGCGGCGGCAGCGCAGTGGCGGCGCCGAGGGCCGCGGCTCCCTGCATCAGGCTGCGCCGCGTGAGGCTTGGTTGGGACATGGCGTTCTCCCTAGCGTTTGTTGGGTTGGCGGGGGCAGACCCCTCGCCTCCAACGCTTCAATCCTCCGTCGATCGGTCTGCGCGAGGGGTCTGACCCCGGTCGCACCATTTCAGCGCGAGAGCAGGCGGCATCGCGCCTCCGGCAATCGCAGTGTCACGTCGGAACCGGGGGCGAGGTCGATGTCCGGCGCGGCGGTCACGCGCAGCTGCGTCTCGTCCGGCAGCGCGATCACGTAGTCTCGCGCGGCGCCCAGGAAGACGTTGCGGACGACCTTGCCCGGCAGGCTGCTCATCCCTGCCTTGGGGCCTGCGCCGGCGTCGTCAAGCGCGATCTCGTGCTGGCGGATGGAAACAGCTGCCGGCGCGCCGGAAGCCAGCGGGGCGCCGCCGCCCTTCAGCACCGTCCCGGCGATCTCGATGTGGGACGCATCGCGCGCGGTGCCCTTGAGGATGTTGCTGCCGCCGAGGAAGCGGGCGACGAATTCCGACACCGGCCGGTCGTAGACCTCGCGCGGGGAGCCCAGCTGCTCGATGCGGCCCCCGTTCATGACGGCGACAAGGTCCGAGGTGGTCATGGCCTCGCTCTGGTCGTGCGTGACGTAGACCGTCGTGTAGCGGTAGGCATCGTGCAGGCGCCGCACCTCGAAGCGCATCTCCTCGCGCAGGTTGGCGTCGAGGTTGGAGAGAGGCTCGTCGAGCAGCAGCGTCTCGGGCTCCACCACCAGCGCGCGAGCGAGCGAGACGCGCTGCTGCTGGCCGCCGGAAAGCTCGGAGGGGTAGCGCTCGGCCAGTGCGGAGAGGCGTGTCGTGGCCAGGATGCCGGCCACCTTCCTGGCCGTCTCGGTGCGGCCGAGCTTCCTGAGCGTGAGGCCATAAGCCACGTTCTCGGCCACCGTCATGTGCGGCCACAGCGCGTAGCTCTGGAAGATCATGGACATGTTGCGCCGTTCCGGCGGCAGCACGCGGCCGGGCGCGGACACCACGCTGTCGCCCACGCGGACCTTGCCCGCGGTCGGCTCGATGAAGCCGGCGATCAGCCTGAGCGTGGTGGTCTTGCCGCACCCCGAGGGACCGAGCAGCGAGACCAGGAGGCCGTGATCGACCCGCAGCGACACGTCGTCGACGGCGCGGCTGGTGCCGTAGGTCTTGGACAGGCCCTCCAGCGCCAGGTCGGCCATGTCAGGTTCCCGTGAACTGCGGCTTGCGCTTGTCGAGGAACGCTCTGCGACCCTCGCGATAGTCGTCGCTCGCGAAACAGGCCGCCACCATGGCGTCGCAGGCGGCGACGTCCTGCTGGTCGGGGTCCTTCAGGACCTCGACGGTGCTTCGCTTGATGGCGGCGATGGTGAGCGGCGCGTTGCCGGCGATGGTGTTGGCGGTCTCCATCGCCGTGGTTTCCAGCTTGTCGTCGGCCACCACCTCGTTGACCATGCCCCAGCGCCGCGCCTCCTCGGCCGTGAACTGGCGGGCGGTGAAGAAGATCTCCTTGGTGGCCACCGGTCCGATGGTCTCGATGTAGCGCCTCAAGCCCTTGTAGCCGTAGCCGAGCCCGAGCCTGGCGGCCGGCAGCGCGAAGCGCGAGCCCTCGGTGGCGAAGCGCATGTCGCAGCAGATGGCGAGGTTGAGACCGCCGCCGATGCAGTAGCCGCGGATCATGGCGATGGTGGGCTTCGGGAAGCGGTAGATGCGCGCATAGACCCTCTCCACCAGCGCGTTGTAGCGCTGCACGGCCTCCTCCGAGGCGCGCTCGCTCTCGAACTTGGAGATGTCGGCCCCGGACACGAAGGCCTTGCCGCCGGCGCCGGTGAGGACGGCGACGCGGACGTCGGGATTGTTCTCGAACGAGTCGAGGATCTTCTCCGCTGCCTCCCACATCTCGAAGGAGACGGCATTGTGCTTGTCGGGGTTGTTGAAGGTCATGATGCCGACCTTGCCCTCCACCCGCGCCAGCATCTTGTCGGTCATCGCCCGGCTCCTTCAGATCGTGCCGGCGGCGCGCAGCGCCGCGATCTCGTCGCGGGAGAACCCGAACTCCGCCAGCACCTCCTCGCTGTCGCCGCCGCGCTCGGGGGGCCGGCGGTCGAGGTGGCTCGGGGTGCGGCTGAGCGTGACGGGCTGCGCCATCAGGGTCAGGTCTACATCCGCCACCTTGCCGGCGATGCCGAGGTGCTGCACCTGCGGGTCGGCGAACATCTGGCCGATGTCGTAGATCGGGCCGCAGGGCACCCCGGCCGCGTTCAGGATCTCCACCCAGACCGCGGTAGCGCGCTTCGACATGACCGCATCGAGCTCGGCATTCAGAGCGTCGCGGTTCTTCAGGCGCAGCTCCCGCGTGGCGTACTCCGGCCGCTCCAGCAGGTGCCCGGCGCCGAGCGCCCTGGCACAGCGCTCCCAGATCGCCCCGCCGGTGGTGGCGATATTGATGTAGCCGTCAGCGGTGTGGAACACGCCGGTCGGGATGCTGGTGGGGTGGTTGTTGCCGGCCTGGCCCGGCACCTCGCCCTTCACCAGATAGCGGGCGGCCTGGAAGTCGAGCATGAAGGCTTGCGCCTGCAGGAGCGAGGTCTGCACCCACTGCCCTTCGCCGGACACCTCCCGCTCCAGGAGCGCCGTCAGGATGCCCATGGCGCAGAACAGCCCGGCGGAGAGATCGGCGATGGGGATGCCCGCGCGCACCGGTCCCTGGCCCGGCAGCCCCGTCACCGACATGATCCCGCCCATGCCCTGGGCGATCTGGTCGAAGCCCGGGCGCCTGGCGTAGGGGCCGTCCTGACCGAAGCCCGAGATGCTGCCGTAGACGAGGCGCGGGTTGACGGCGCGCAGGTTGCTGTAGGCGATGCCGAGGCGGTCCTTCACGTCGGGACGGAAGTTCTCGACCACCACGTCGGCCCTGGCCACCAGCCGCTTGAAGGCCGCAAGACCCGCCGGCGACTTGAGGTCGAGCGTCAGCGAGCGCTTGTTGCGATGCAGGTTCATGAAGTCCGGCCCGTCGCGCGGGCCGCCGAGGGCCTCGCCCTGATCGGCGCCGGGCGGCAGTTCCACCTTGATGACGTTGGCGCCCCAGTCGGCCAGCTGGCGCACGCACGTTGGGCCGGCGCGGACGCGCGTGAGGTCGAGCACGATGAAGCGCTTCAGCGCCGCAGAGGCCTGCGGAGGGGGCATGATCGGGGCGTTTCTCTCAGATGCAGGTACAGACGTTGGTTGCCGGCAGACTGCAAACGATCGCCGGCAATGTCAATGCAACGATAACCGGGCGGGCGTGCCGCAGGTTGGGTCGACGCCGGCGCAGGCCGGAGGGGAGCGAACATCGCCGTGTTGGGTCTCACTAACGCTCGACCCGACCTACGCCGGCGCCAAGATGTCCGTAGACGGCACCCGCCGCCTCGGGGGTCACATAGCCCTGGCGGATATCGCGCTCGATCAGCTCGCGTGCCCGCGTGCGGGCCTCGCCGAAGCCGCCGCCGCCCGAGGTTTCCAGCCGCACGATGTCGCCCCTGCGCAGCATCAGGTTGGTCACCTTCGAGGGCAGCGCCTCCCTCTTCCCGCCGCGGATCAGGGTGAGCGTGCTGAGGCTGGCGGGCAGGCCGCCGTCGAGGCCGAACGGCGGGAACTTGAAGCGGTCGAGGTTGGTCGATAGCTGCGCCGCGGCGCAGTCGATGCGCCACTCGCGCCACAGCCCGAGGCCGCCGCGGTGGCGGCCGGCGCCGCCCGAGTCCGGCACGAGGCCGTAACCGAGGAACGTCAGCGGCATGTCGCTCTCGATCATCTCCATGGGGATGTTGGCGTTGTTGTGCATGCCGAAGGAATGCGCCGAGGCGCCGTCCGAATACGGCAGCCCGCCGCAGCCGCCGATCTCGATCTCCACCAGCACCTTGCGCCCCTGCTCCGGGTCGATGGTCTGGAACGTGACGACGTAGGACACGGCGTAATAGGCCGCCGGCATGCGGTCGGGCGCCGCCTGGTGCAGGGCGCCAAACAGCACGGTGGCCAGGCGGTGGCCGATGGCGATGCGGTGCACCACGGGCGCCGGGGAGGCGGCGTTCACGCACGTACCCGCAGGCGCGATGACCTCCACGGGCCGGTAGCAGCCGGCGTTGGGCGCGACCGGCGCGTCGGCCGTCGCCATCAGAGCGTAGAACACGGCGGAATGGGTGGACGCGAGGGTGGCGTTGCTGGGGCCCAGGGACTGCGCGCTGCATCCCGTGAGGTCCACAATCATCTCGTCACGGGCCACGGTCACCGCCGCGCGGATCAGGATCGGCTCGCCGCTGATGCCGTCGTCGTCGATCCTGTCCTCGAAGGCGTAGGTGCCGTCGGGGATGCGGCCGATGACGGCTCGCATGCCGGCCTCTGAGGCGTCGAGCAGCTGGGCCAGCGCGCGCTCGAAGCGGGCCTCGCCGAGCTTCGCCACCAGCCGCTCGATGCCGGCCGCGCCGACGTTGAGCGAGGCGATCTGCGACTGCAGGTCCCCCCACAGCAGCTCGGGCTGGCGCACGTTCTGCAGGATGAGCGCGCGCAGCGGCTCGACGAGCCTGCCGGCCTCGAACAGCTTGAGTGGCGGAATGCGCAGGCCTTCCTGGAAGATCTCCGTGGCGCTGGAGCCGTAGCTGCCGGGCGAGGAACCGCCCACATCCAGATGGTGGCACAGGGTGCCGACGAAGCCGACGCGCCGGCCGTCGTGGAATACCGCCTTGAAGGCGACGATGTCGGGCAGGTGCTGGCCGCCGCAGTAGGGATCGTTGGAGATGACGACATCGCCGGGGTGCCACCGGTCGGGGGGGACGTGGTTGGCCAGGATCTCCGTGAGGAAGGTGCTCATCGAGTTGAGGTGGCTCGGGATGCGCGCGGCCTGTGCCACGTTCCAGCCGTCGCGGTCGAAGATGGCGGTGGAGTAGTCGAGCAGCTCGCGCACGATGGTGGAGCGGCTCGTGCGCCACACCGTCACGTCCATCTCGGCCGCGGCGGCCGTCAGCGCGTTGTAAATGATCTCGAGCTCGATCTGGGAGACGTCGTCGGTGGTCATGCTGGCACTGACGCTCGGTGACGAGATGAACGGCGGAGAATCGTAGGGTGCAATAAGCGAGCGAAGCGAGCGCATTGCACCAAGTCCCCTTCGATGGGCGCAAATCGGTGCAATGCGGCTATCGCCTTATTGCACCCTACGTGTGGCGCAACTTCTTCCGTGCTGATCATTGACCCCTCTCGGCCAGCAGGTGGCCGCTCGGGTGACGCCGGCAGCGCCAGCCGTCGCCGATGAGCGCGGTGGTGTAGGCCTCCTCGATGAGGGCCGGCCCGTCGATTCGGGCATCCGGCGCGATCCCGTCGCGCCTCCACACAGCCAAGGTGCGCCAGCCGCCCACCATCCACACCTTGCGCCAGCGGGGCGGGCTGCCCTCCCCGGCCGGCGCCGCGACGGCCCCGCGCAGCATGGGCAGGCGCCCGATGGCCGAGACCCGCAGGGACACAATCTCCACCGCGGCCCCGGGATTGGCGTAGGAGAAGCGCCGGCGATGGGTCTCGTGGAAGGCCGCCACGAGCCCGTCGAGCAGTGCGCGGTCGAAGCGCGATCCGGGAACTTGGCCGGGAGCGGGAATCATCAGCTCGAAAGCCTGGCCCTGGTAGCGCATGTCGGCGAGAAGCTCGATGCGGCGGTCCTCCTCCGGCACGGCATCCGCATCGAGGCGCGCTGCCGCCTCCGCGTACAGGCCCTCCGCCATCGCAGCCAGCGCGTCCACATTGTCGGGCGTCGCGGCGAGCACCTTGGACCTGACGAGGTCGTGGGCAAGGTTGCAGTGCAGGATGCCGTAGGCGGAGAGGGTGCCGGCGCTCTCCGGGAACACCACGCGCCGGATGCCCAGTACGTCCGCGACCGCAACGGCGTGCAGGCCGGCCGCGCCGCCGAACGCGATCATGGCGAAGTCGCGGGGGTCGAGGCCCTTCTCGAACAGCGACAGCCGGATGGCGCCGCCGAGGTTCGCGCTCGTCACGGCCAGCAGCCCCTCTGCGGCCGGCTCCACGCCAAGTCCCAGGGGCCGCGCCACGTGCTCCTCGATGGCGGCCCGCGCCTTGCCGGCGTCGAGCCGCATGCCGCCGCCGAGGAAGGCCTCGCCGTCGAGGCGCCCGAGCGCGAGGTTGGCATCCGTCACGGTCGGCTCGGTGCCGCCGCGGCCGTAGCACGCGGGGCCCGGCCGCGAGCCGGCGCTCTCCGGCCCCACCGTCAGCCTGCCGCCCGGCCGCACCTTGGCGATGGAGCCGCCGCCGGCGCCGATGGTGCGCAGCTCGACCATCGGCAGCCGCACCGGCACGCGGTCGATCTCGCCCTGCGCGATGAGGTTGACGCGCCCCTCGCGCACCACCGAGACATCGAAGCTGGTGCCGCCCATGTCGACGCCCACAACGTTGGCCTCGCCCAGCGCCTCGGCGAGCAGCGCGCACGCGGCGGCACCGCCGGCGGGGCCGGAGAGCAGCAGCCGCACCGGCTCGCGCGCAGCCGTGGCAGCGCTGCAGACGCCGCCGTTGGACTGCACCAGGAGGAGCCGTGGCATGCAGTCCTCGGCCCGCATGCGCGCCTGCAGCTTGTCGAGATAGCCGGCGACCACGGGCATGAGCAGCGCGTTGAGCACCGTGGTGGAGGTGCGCTCGTATTCGCGGATCTCGGCATTGAGCGTGCTCGACGGCGAAATCTTCAGGCCCGGCCGCGCGCGCGCGAGGTGGTCGGCGATGGCGAGCTCGTGCACGGGGTTGATGTAGGCGTTGAGCAGGCATAGGGCGACGGTTTCGACATCGAGGCTGTCGAGCCTTGCTGCCAGCGCTTCCATGGCGCTTGCGGTAAGCGCCGTCTCGATGCTGCCATCGGCACGGATGCGCTCGGGCACGCCGACGCGGCAATCGCGGGGGACGAGCGCGGGCGGCACCTGGGGGTTCAGCGCATAGATCTCGCGCCGGTAGTGCCGGCCGATCTCCAGCACGTCCTCGAAGCCCGCGGTTGTGACGAGCGCGCCGCGCGGCAGTTTGCGCTCCAGCACGGCGTTGGTGGCGATGGTGGTGCCGTGCAGCAGGTAGCCGATGTCGGCGAAGGCGAACCGGTCGCGTACCGCCGCCTCGCGGAGGCCCGCCATGAGGCCGATGGAAGGGTCCTCCGGCGTCGTCGGCGTCTTGAGGTTGGTAATGGCGCCCGAGCGCGTATCGAGGATCTGCAGGTCGGTGAACGTCCCGCCGATGTCCACCGCGATGCGTACCGGGGGCACGGTCTTGCTCGTCATTTATACTCCATGACCGGCCGTCCAAGGGACCGCCGCGGACCTGCGCCCTGTCTACTCGGTGGCTGCAGTTCATGGCATAAAAATCCCCGCGAGGGGCAGGGGAATCCAGTTGCGGCTGTGACAACGAGGAGGTTGAAGACCGCGCATGCTGTTCGACATGGAGACCCTGCCGCCGCAGGACCGCTACAAGATCCTCGCCTCGAGCGTCGTCCCGCGCCCGATCGCCTGGGTCACCACCAGGTCCCGCGCCGGCGTCGTCAACGCCGCCCCGTTCAGCTTCTTCAA
>DATBKR010000480.1:0-21456 GCA_036555805.1 Hyphomicrobiaceae bacterium
CTGGCCGAGAAGCTGGAGATCGACCCCATCGAGTTCCGGCTCAAGAACGCCGCCAGGCAGGGCACCAAGGCGGCCTACGGCCCCAAGTTCGGCCCCGTCGGCCTGATCGAGACGCTGGAGCTGGCCAAGGCCCACGAGCACTGGAGGACGCCGCTCGGGCCGAACCAGGGCCGCGGCATCGCCTCCGGGTTCTGGTTCAACGTCGGCGGCGACACGTCGGTGTCGCTGCAGCTCAACGAGGACGGCACCCTCTCGCTCACCGCCGGCACGCCCGACATCGGCGGCCTGCGCGCCTCCCTGTGCATGATGGCGGCCGAGGAGCTGGGCGTGGAGCTCGATAGCATCCGCGTGCAGATCGGCGACACCGGCCAGCTCGGCTACAACATGCTCACCGGCGGCAGCCGGTCCACCTTCTCCAGCGGCATGGCGACCGTGGAGGCCGCGCGCGAGCTGATGCGCGAGGCGTGCAAGCGCGCCGCCAAGCTGTGGGAACTGCCCGAGGACGCCGTCGAGTACCGCAGGGGCGCGGTACGGCCGGCCGGCCCCAACGCCGGCAAGCACGCGCCCATGACGCTGCGCGACATCGCCGGCATCGCCGGCAAGACCGGCGGCCCCATCGCCGGCTACGCGCGCCTCAACGCCCAGGGCGCGGCACCGAGCTTCGCCACCCACATCGCCGACGTGGAGGTGGACCCGGAGACCGGCAAGGTGACGGTCATCCGCTATACCGCCATCCAGGATGCCGGCCGGGCCATCCACCCGAGCTACGTCGAGGGCCAGTACCAGGGCGGCGTGGCGCAGGGCATCGGCTGGGCGCTCAACGAGGAGTACATCTACGGGCCCGACGGCAGGCTGCAGAACCCGGGCTTCCTCGACTACCGGGTGCCGGTGGCCTCGGACCTGCCCATGCTCGACACGGTGATCGTGGAGGTGCCCAACCCGCGCCACCCCTACGGCGTGCGCGGCGTGGGCGAGACACCCATCGTGCCGCCGCTGGCCGCGGTCGCCAACGCGGTGGCCAGCGCCACCGGCGTGCGCTTCCCCGACCTCCCCATGTCCCCGCCCAAGGTGCTCGCCGCCCTGGACGCGGCGCGCGCTGCCGGCAGGGCCAAGGTCCGGCGCCAGCGCTCCTGACTGCGATCTGCGGACAGCGCCGGCGCCGCCTTCGGGCACCGGCGCGGCGGCTAGGCGCGTCGGTGCTTCACGTAGCCGTCGATGATTTGCTTGGTGACGTTACCTGGGAATTCGATTGTGAGTTTGTTCTGGTCGATCGCCCTGACGGTGCCGTCGCCGAACATCGGGTGCGAGACCTGGTCGCCGACCGCGTAGCCGCTCACATAGGCTGGCGCTGGCGCGGCGGGCGTCTTCGGCGCGGTGGGCGCCTTCGGTTTGGCGGTCTTTCGGGGAGCGGCGGCGCGCAGCGCGCGCGAAGCTGGTCGTTTCGCATTCGCCATAGCCCGGATATGGGAGCACGCGAGGCGGTTTTCAACGCGCAGCCGCCAATGCGCGAAGACTTTTCCCGCTCAGTCGCGATGAGCCGATTTCGGCGGGCCGGAATAGTTCAGCATCATTCCGTTGACCTGGCACGCCAGTCTGCCGAGCCCGTTGTCGATGATGAAGCCATTTCCGCGCGGGATCTCCACGGTGGAGAATTCATAGAACAAAGCCAAAGGAGCGTTGTCGCTGCCGACGCGCATCTTTCCCAGATAGACCGTCAATTGCGTTACGTGGCTCGCTCCTCCCGCCCCCGGGCAACTGAATGAGCACCGCGTGCCGTTGGGGCATGAGTAGGTCCATTCAAACGTGATGTCCGATCCCACCGGGTAAGGGCGCCGAGGCTCGGTTCTGCCTTGCGCCGAGGAGACGCTCGAAAACAGACCGGAAAGCAGCAGCCACACCAGAGCTGCAGGAAATGCACGCGCCATCGCGCTCTCCGCCGACACACAGGGGAGGCGCCTGATGCTCTCGCCCGCGTCTCGCACGAGCGGGCGCCTCATGGCTCATCCGAGGCCAAAGGCCACGCTCAAGTAGATACGATCATCCTGCGGCCGTCGATCAGGGCTTTCCGGGGTTTCGCAGGCGGAAAGTCCCTGCGAGTTGGAGCGTTACGCCGATCCGCGCGCCCCACGGCGGATTGCGTACCCGCCGCAAGCGAAGCGATCTGCCGACATCTGCACCCCCGATTTTCGCACCGGCGTCACAGACCGCTGATGGCGAGGCCGGTGAGCTTCCATTCCCAGCCCTGGAGATCCAGCGTGGTCGTGTAGCGACGGCCGGATGTGTATTTGTCCTGAACCTCGACCACCATCGTGGTCGGCGAGACGAAGGCAGCGCGCCTGAGCCGCCGCAGGAAGCTGGCGAGCCGGTCCACGGCGGAGCCGGCAAGGAGCGTGCCCGCGAGAGCGGTTGGCGGCTCTTCGCGCAGCACCGGCCGCACGGTGCCCCGCCAGAACCTGTAATAGCCCAGCAGAACCGGCAGGTGCTCCGGCGTCACGTACCGATCGATGACCCCTCCGGCGAAGCGAGGAGCGACCGCCCGCTCGATGCGTTGCCAAGTCGTCGGCGCCGGCGCGCCCGGATCGGCATCGAGCTTTGCGATCGCCTCCGCGCTCATCGAGGCCTTGAGCGAACTGCGCACCGCACCCCAGTCGACCCTGCCAGCGAGCGCCGCCGAGTCGCCGGCTATCATGGCATGGCGGAGTCTCACGAAGGTGTAGACGGGCCAAACCGCGTAGGCGGCCGACAGGCAAATAAGGACCAGGCTGATCCGCGGGACCCGCCGCATGCGATTTCACGTCCGACGCGCCACCCGTCCAGCGCGACCACCTATTGACCGCAGAATTGAGGCGGTGCCACGACCGCACCGTTTCATGGTTCATGGCGGCGGAATCAGAAACGACCGCAAGAGCCACTCATGCCGCCCACCTGAAGCGCCTTCAGTGACCGGGAGCACCGCCGCCCCGCGACTGCGCGGCCAGGCGACCGGTCTCCTTCTCGACCGCAATCTCGATTGTGCAGCGGACACCGTTCGGATTGAACTCCAACTCGACCGTTCCCCCCAGTTCATAGGGAATGAGATCTCTGATCACACTGGTGCCGTACCCTGGCTGAGCCGGGGCGGTTACAGCGGGTCCGTCGTCTTCCTGCCATTCGAGCCTCAGCCTCGCCGGCCCTCCCTCATCCGAGAGCCGGCGCCAGCGCACCGAGACCCGGCCATGCGGCGTCGAGAGCGCGCCATACTTGGCCGCGTTTGTCGCAAGCTCGTGCAGGACCATGGCCACGGCCTGGGTCGCCGCTGGCGGGAGACAAATGGTAGCGCCTTCCACCGTTGCGTCGCCCGAGGTGGCGTACGGCGCCAGCTCCTGGGCGACGAGATCGGCAAGGCTGACGCCGCGCCAGCGGTTGCGGCTCAGCAACGAATGCGCCTCTCCCATCGACTGGAGCCGGCGGTCCAGCGCCTCGATGAAATCGCTCGTTGATCCGGTGTGCTCGCTTGTGCGGCTGGCGACCACTGCAACGGTGGCGAGCACGTTCTTGACGCGGTGGTCGAGCTCGGCAACAAGCAGGCTCTGCTGCTCCTCGGCACGCTTACGCTCGGTGATCTCCTCGCAAACGACAAGGATCACCGTCTGCTGCCCTGCACTTTGCCGGACGGCGCGTGCCGCTTCTCTTACCCATATGATACTCCCGTCACGACGAACCTTGCGCAGCTCCGCCGCTGCAACCGATTCGGGAGTCTCCGCGCACGAGGCAAGATGCCGTCGCGCCGCCTCCCGGTCCTCCTCGTGGATCAGCTGCAGCACCGATCGCCCGACCAGTTCCGCCGGCGCGTAGCCGAGCTGTCGCGCTCCGAACTCGTTGACCGAGAGCACCGCACCTAAAGCATCCACGGTGAAGTACATCGACGGATTGTCGTCGTAGAGCGCACGGTAGCGCGCCTCACTCTCCTCGAGCGCAGTCAGCACCCGCTTGCGCTCGGTCATGTCGATGTTCACGCCGATGATGCGTGTCGGCCGTCCCTCGGCATCGTACGAAACGAGGCCGCGCGACTCGATCCAGCGTACCCCGCCGTCCGGAGCGACAATGCGATACTCCATGTTGTGCTCGTGGCGCCGCTCGGCAAACATCCGGCTGCGGATGGCGTCGAGCCGGCCCAGATCGTCGGGGTGCACGCGGGTTCGCCATTCCTCGCGAGGGAACTCTTCGGTGCCCTCGGCCAAGCCGTGGATTGCCGCGTAGCCCGGCGAGTTCTGCACCCTTCCCGTCTCGATGTCGATCGCGAAGCTGCCGACGCGGGCGGCTTTGCCGGCGAGCCCGAGCTGCGCGTCGCGCTCGGCAAGCGCAAGCTCCGCCTTCTTGCGCTCGGTTATATCGTGGGTGATGCCGCGCACGCGCACAGGCCGGCCGAGCGCGTCGCGCTCGATCGAACCTTCCGCCGTAACCCAGCGCATGCCGGCGGGATTCAGGCGGAATTCCAGCCGGTACGCGACGGCATCGCTGACGGCTTGCCAGAATTGCACCAACACAGCATCGCGGTCCTCCGGGTAGATCGTCTCGACCATTGCCGCAAAGTCGTTCGGTATCGACTCCTTCGACCGATCCAGAAGGCGGGCGACAGGTCCCGCCGAATGCACGGTATTCCGGGTGAGATCGATATCCCAGGCGATGACGTTGGCCGCGTCCAGGATCGATCGCAGCCTCGTGTCGCTTTCGCCGAGCGCCGCCAGACTCCGGCGTCGTTCGGCGAACAGCGCGGCGAGAACGAGGGCCAGCAGTGCTCCCGCCAAAACAACGGTCTGGGCGGCCAATATGCGATCCGCGCGCGGAACGCCCGCATCTCCGAAGTGCCCCATGTTGAAAGTGACCGACCAGATGACCGACAAAGCCATGACAAATGTACCGGCCGCTGCGAATACCGGTCGGCAGCGGACGACCACCCAGAGCAGGAGAGGGAAGGCGAAAGCCACGGGTACGGCGGTCGCCCAAAATCCGGGCGGGAGCGAAAGGACGAATACACACAGCGCGGCCAAGGTCGCGAGGCTTGCCGCGCCCTCGACCAATTCGGGGGGTGGCGGCGGGTCACGCAAGGAGTCGCCAATTCCAATCAGCAGTGGAGCGACCGTGACAATGCCCAACAAGCACGCTGCAGACCAAAGCCGCCAAAAAACCAGCAAGGGCGCCGCCGGTTGAACAAGACTCACTGCGACCGCAGCACAGGCCGCGGCCATTGCCGCTCCAATTGCGCCCACCACAAGCAGGCCCAGCACCTGGGGGACACTCTCCAGCCTGAAGGTCCTGCCGAAGGTGCGTTCGATCAGCCAAGCCGTAAGGAGCGCCTGACCCGCATTGACGAAGCCGAACAGGACGGCCAGCCATGGGTTTCTGCCGATTTCGAAGTTGGCGAAGGCGGTTGCCGCTATGGCGGCCCCGGCCACCGGCAGGCGCGCGCCAGGCCCCCACGCCAGCAGCACGCCCAGCGCGATGCCCGCGGCTGGCCAGAAGACGGCCACTCCCGGCGCATTGCAAAGGGCCAGACCAAGCCGCGCCGCCAGATAGTAGGCGATGCCGGTCGAGACCCCCAGGCCGAGCGCAAGGACCCATCCCGTGCCACGCCCGAGAGGCAGGAACTGAATGTCTCCAGGAGGCCAGCGAGTACCTTGCAATGGATCCCCCGATATCGGCGCCGAAGCACCCCAATAGTCAATCGGGCCCGGCAGAACTATCAGGTGTTGTCTGTAGGCACCTAAATTCTCAAAAACGCAACCTCTTGCCAACTGCGCATGCCGTCCGGGATCTCCGCAAAGCTAACGCGGCAGCCTCTTGAAACTATATCGCATTCTCTCTTTGTTCTTGTTGGACACTGCTGAAACGGTCTGCCGAACTGGAGCTGCAGTGCCTGCAGCGACCGCAGCGCCGGGTGAAGAAAGGTTCGGTCCTCCGCGCTGCCGCGACGCCGGATCACTCCGGTGCATCGGAATGCTGAAGGCGGGGCGAGGGTGGCGGCAAGGTCGCGGCAACGACAAGGGCACCCGCAGCGGAAGCCACGGCCGCGGCAATCAGACCGAGCTCGAAGCCCGATGCCCAGGCCGCGATGCCGGCGGCAATGGCTACGCCGACGAGTTGCGCAATGCGGCTCATCGCGTTGTTGATGCCCGACGCAAGCCCCTCGTCGGTCTGCTTGACGCTGGAGAGAACCGCCGCAGTCAGTGGCCCTGCAATGGCAGCGAAGCCGAGGCCCAGCAATGCCATCGGGCCGATCACGCCGAGCGCCAGGCCGGCGTGGCGGCCGAGCGCCATCCAGAGATAGGCGACGGCGGCGGCTGCCGGCCCCGCGATCAGCGGGACCCGGGCCCCGATGGCGTCCGCCAGGCTTCCAAAGCTTCTCGACAGAAGGCCGACGCCGAGCGTGAATGGCAGGAACGCAAGGCCGGCGGCGGTCGCCGACAGGTTGCGCCGGTCGACGAGCTCGAAGGGCAGCAGGAAGAACATGATCGAAACCGAGGCATAGATCATCAGCGTTGCCAGGTTCAGGCCGAGGAACGGCCGGTTCTCGACGAGACGCGGCGGCGTCATCGGGTGGTCGCTGGCGCGCTCCCACCACGCGTAAGCAGCCAGTGCAACCAGGCCGAACCCGGCCGCAGCGGCGATCGTCGCGCCTTCCGCCGAGTGGGACTCGCGGGAGCCGATCTGGCTCAACGCCCACGCCAGCGCCGCCAGCGCCGCAGCGAGGATTGCGGCGCCCGCCATATCGAGCCTGCGTGCCTCGCGTCGGTCACGGGGGGCATAGGTCGCCAACAGGGCGACGGCGGCCAGCGCCAAGGGCGGATTGATCCAGAACACGAACTGCCAGCCGAACGTCTCCGTCAGCCAGCCGCCCAGGATGGGACCGCCGGCGGTCGTCAGCGCCGAAGCCGCCGCCCACACCCCAATCGCCCGATTGCGCTCGGCCCGAGGGTAGGTGGCGCCGATGAGGGCGAGGCTCGCAGGGCCAACGATGGCGGCAGCGACGCCTTGGGCGATGCGGGCGACAACCAGCCAGGCGACCGAGGGAGCAAGCGCACAGGCGGCCGAGGCCGCACCGAACAGGAGGCAGCCAATCGACAGCATGCGCGCCTTGCCGTAAGCGTCGGCGAGGGCTCCGCCGATCAAGGTCAGGGCAGCGAGCGCCAGGACGTAGCCATTGACGACCCACTGCACCGACGCCAGGTCGACGCCGAGGGCAGCCTTGAGCTTCGGCAGTGCAACAGTCAGCACCGAGCCGTCTATGAAGGCCATCGATGACGCGAGCACGCAGGCGACCAGCACCATGCGGCGGCGGGCTGGCGCGATCTCGCGCCCAAGCTCGCGCGGGCACGGCTGCGCAGCTATCAGGCCACGACCGCACGGCTCGGCATAGGGTTGAGCCATGGACCTCCTCGCGTATTCGCTGCCGACTGTGCGGAAGACTGCCTGTGCGACGCGTCTCGGGGGATCGCCTCGTCTCGCCGCGAAGCATGCGCGAGCTGGAGCAGCAGCGTGTATGGCGATCGTTTTCCCCCGGCTGACCCTGGCTGACAAGATACCTCGTCGGGTGGTGTATGATCCGCGGCCGGCAGCCGTTGTCGCCGAACGGGCCGGCACGCCGCCACCGTTCCTGCAGTCGAGGTGAGTTTGCTCAATGCATCGGAAACGACATTGGTACGATCCGAGATCCATCGCGCGCTCGATGGCGATCCGGCCCCGGCTCTACTTTTCGGCTGCGGCCGGCATCGCCGCATTGGCGTTCTTGCCGGGAGGCTGGCCAGGGGGCGTTCGCGAAGCGGTTGCATGGGACCTGAGCGCGGCCATCTACCTGATCCTTGCGTTCCGCGTCATGCTGACCTGCAAGGGCGAAGTCGTACGGGCACGCGCCGCACGCCAGGACGACAGCCGAGTGGTGATCCTGGTCATCATCCTGCTCGCGATCACGGCGAGCTTCGTTGCCATCGCTGGACTGCTGGCGGCGGCCAAGGAGTCGCCGAACAGGGCCCTCAACCTTGGGCTGGCCGCGGTCACCATTGTGCTTGCCTGGACAGTCACCCAGGTGGTCTTCACGCTGCACTACGCACACGAATACTATCGTCCGACCGGGGGCCGGCAGGCGATTGCCGAAGGGCTCGATTTCCGGGGAGATCGCAACCCGGACTACTGGGACTTCTTCTACTTCGCGACCTCCTTCGGCGCGGCATCGCAGACCTCCGACGTCACGATCCTGACCAAGCCCCTGCGCCGGCTTGCGACCCTGCACGCCATCATCTCGTTTTTCTTCAACACCGCCGTGCTGGCGCTCACCATCAATCTCGCGGCTTCGCTGATCTGATTCTGAAAGGACGAGAGGAGGATCGTCAGCGAGTTCGGGTACGGCCCGCGACGGGCCGCTTTTTGCGCAAGCCGGCGCGACAGACCTCCACGCGATCGATCGAAAATCAGTAAGGGGAGCGGGCGATCCAGGATCGCGCGATATTGCTGCCACATTGCACTGCTTAGGGAGTATGAGGTCCACCTAGCGGAGGGGAGCTCACATTCCGATGTGGATCACCGCCATCCTGATGTTGCTTTTGCAAGCGGTGGCCGCCCACGCCGGTCCGCTCGAGGACTGCGGGCAGGCGCAGGACGTCGACCGCCGCATCCAGGGATGCACCGACCGCATCAGCCAATACCCCAGAGACGCCACGGCCTTCTTCAACCGCGGCTCCGCCTATCTGAGCAAGGGCGATCTCGACAGCGCCATCGCCGACAACACCAGGGTCATCGAGATCGATCCGGCGTACGCCACCGCCTACTACAACCGCGGCATCGCCTACGAGGGCACGGAGCAGTACGATCAGGCCATCGCCGATTTCAGCAGGGCGGTCGAGATCAACCCCAGGCATGCCGGGGCCTTCCACGCCCGAGCGCGCATCTACCTCAAGACCGACCAGCGCATGCTTGCCCTGCGCGATGCCGAGCGCGCCGTGTCCCTCGACCCCTTCGACGAGGAGTTCCTGGGCACGCGCGCCCACGTCTACGAGGCCCTGGGTCGCAACCAGGAGGCTATTTCAGACTACCAGCGCGTGCTGTCCGGCAACCCGTCGATGCAATCGGCGATCGACGGCCTGGGGCGCCTCGGCGGATCGTCGTCGGCGCTGGATGCGCCCGCAGACGCTGGGCGCACAGCCGAGCGCGGCGCGAAACCGCACTACTATGCGGCGCAGCCGCCGCGCTATGCGCCGGAGGGGGCCGAGTGCGAGCGGGCGCGGCAGGCCGACCCCTCGGACTACTACGGGGGCTATCCGTGCTGGGCGCGCGAAGCGCTCAGCCGCAGAGGTCGCCGATGAACTGAAGGCGCCCTCCGACAGGCATCTCCGCGCACCTCGCTCGCGCCCGAGACAGCCGGCGGGCACGCGCCTGCAGGCCTGGCGGGGCCGACCCGGTCGACCTTGCTGGTCGCGTCGTCAAGCTCGCTCGTCTCTGCGCATCCCTTCTGCAATCGACAGGCGCCGCTCCGCCTCGATCAGCTCGGAGGTGCAGGCCCTGTGCTGCCAGCTGCCGTGCCGCGCCCGCGAGACAACCCGCCGACGCTCGGCGACCTCCAATTCCAGGGCCGCAACGCGGCGCCAGAGGGCTGCGGTAAAGTCGATCACGGTACCCATTATTCCCGTCCCCGGCCGTCGCGCAGCTCGTCGAGGAAGGCGGCCTTGCCGCATCTGGGCGCGCCGCCCTCGGACGCCGCGGCCGGGCGGGCCTCGTTCAAGATCGTGGCGCCGGCGACCATGCGGTGCACGCGTTCAAGCTGGTCCTGGAGAAGCCGGCGATCGACGGGCGCCAGCGCGTCAACCTGGTTGTCCGTGAGGCTGGCCAACAGGCCGATGATGTCGATGATATGGCTGGCGCGGCCCGTTGCGGGATCTGCCAATCCTGCAACCGGGCCTGCAATCGGGGCCAAGCCCAGGACGGCGCCCATTGGCTGCGGGCCTGGACGGCCGAAGGTCGGCTCGAGCAGCGCAGCAACGTTGGTCGCAATGGTCATGTCGCTCCGCTCCTGAAATGGCAGTCCCGTTTCCTCTCCGGCACTCTGCGGCCCTGCGAGCGGCGCATTGTGGGCCAAGGACAGTTGCAGCTCGCCAACGCCCTTCAGTTGGCGAGCTGCAAACGACAGCCGTGCGCGTCAGCGCGAACGCTCCGCGCAGAGCCTTCCCCCCTGACACCCGGCCCCTGCGGGGGATAGGGCCGCTTCGTGTCGAGAGAGACTCTGCGACAAGACTCTTGCGCAACTTTGCCGCAATTGTATCGAATTGTGACAATGAGCGGTTGTGTGGAAGTCGTGTGGGCCGCTGCTGCTTCCGGCGGGCTCCCCCTCTTCGGAAACGGGACCCATGGCGATCCCGTGACAGGCGTCATCGCTGGTCGCGACGTTCTCGTCGCAGCCGTTGTTGACGCGCGCCAGCAACGAAGCCATGGCGGCGCAGATCGCCGCCCGCTGGCTGAAGCGCCCCGACGGGATGGGTTCTCCGATCACCACACGAGTTCGTGTGTCGCGCAGGTGCCGACACAGGACCTGCAGCGTGGCGGCTGCCCACTCGCGCTCTTTTGGATCGGCGAAGCACCTTGCGATTCGATGTCGATGAGCCGTGCTGGAGATCACGCCGGATACGGCGATGGGCAACACCAATGTTTCGGGCACCAGGCGGACAAGCAGTTCCGAGCTGTCCGACCAGCCTGCCGGCGCATCCACAACCCGTACCGACGGGTCCGGTTCGATGGTTCCTGCCGGGAAGGTAAGCAGGGCCCCGCCTCGTCGCAGATGGTCGGTTGCATCCCGCAGCAGGCGCGAGCGGCTTCGGGTTCGTGGGCTGACGAAAAGAAGCCGGCTGCGGATGTTTGGAATGAGCCGGAGGATTTCGCGTTCAGCCGCGATGATCTTCAGGTCGCGCCGGCACTCCAGGGCAACCCAGATCGCCATGGCGTCGACCATGCCCGGATGGTTTGCCACTGCCAGCACGGGCCCGCATGATGGGACATGCCGCTGGCCTTCAATGCGAGCGCTGCCGGTGAATTCGTCCAATATGTAGCGCCCGGCGGCGGCGAGCCCGCGCCGGCCCACGAGATCGTCGAAGCGCAGAATTTGACGGGAAAGGCGCCGCGCGGGGAAGCTCGCCAGCCAATCTGCCAGGGGTTGGAGGCACCCCAGGCGATCGAGTTTGAATGCTGCCAGGACCTCTCGAGCGTTGGCCCGCGTGAGCAAGGTCAGAACGTCGTCCATCAAACCCCCAGGACGTGCTCCACAAGCGAGCTGCCGCCAGCCGACGAACCGGCATGATGTGGGCCCAGATTGAGGGGCCACGGTGGCGCGAGGATGGCGCGGAAGCCCGCACGTCTGGCGCGGAATTCCGGACACTGAGAGACGGCTACGGATCAGGCGCGTTGCGCGACAGCAGGCGGTCGGTATCGATGGCGCGATGCGGTTCTTGTCAGACATCCTTCCGATCTTGGCGCTTCGCGCGACCCCCTTGCTTGTGCCATTCTGCGCCCGGCGCCTGTTGCGCGGGGAAACCTGACGTGGATCGAGACAGGAGCTGGCCATGATCCGCCGCGCCTACGGCAGGATGGTTAACCGACAGGCTTCCGATGCGCGCGGGAGGGCGATGCTGGAGCGCTTTGACCCTTGAGCAAAACTGCCGCAACCCCGGCGTCGATCGAGCTGACCGCCGTGCTCGTCGCCGTGACCGACGAGGACCCCCGCGTGCTCACCATCCAGGATGGCAAGGCGCTGCCCTCCGGGCCGTTCGCGTCGGGGCATCGCACCCTGCAGCTTGCGCTGCGCTCCTGGGTCGAGCGCCAGACCCACCATCCGCCGGGCTATCTGGAGCAGCTCTATACCTTCGCCGACCGTGGCCGCGTCGAAGGCGATGCGCAACGGCGCGTGATCTCCATCAGCTATCTGGGATTGTCTCGGGAGACGCGCGTGTCGGGAGACCGTGCCCCTCGCTGGCACGGGTGGTACCGGTACCTGCCGTGGGAGGACTGGCGCGACGGCCCGTCCCCTCTGGTGGCGCGCCTGATCGTGCCTCGCCTGCAGCAGTGGGCGGGCGACGCGGACGATGCCGAGACAGGGCGCGCGCGGCGGCATCGCGTCGAGGCCACGTTCGCCACAAGCGGGCGGGACTGGAACGAGGAGCTGGTGCTGCAGCGCTACGAGCTGCTGTACGAGGCGGGCCTGGTGCGCGAGGCATCGCGGCGCAGGCCGGTCGTCGAGCCGCTGCCGCCCGGCGAGCCGATGATGCACGACCATCGCCGCATCCTGGCGACAGGCATTGCCCGGCTGCGGGCCAAGATCAAGTACCGGCCTATCGTGTTCGAGATGATGCCGGCGGCCTTCACGCTGTCGCAGCTGCAGCGCGCCGTCGAGGCGCTGGCCGGACGACGCCTGCACAAGCAGAATTTCCGCCGCCTGATCGACCAGCAAGGCCTGGTAGAGGAGACCGGGGAGATGTCGACCGAGACCGGCGGGCGGCCGGCCCGGCTGGTGCGGTTCCGGCGCGAGGTCCTGCTCGAGAGGGCGCTGGCGGGCAGCAAGCTGCCCTTGGCGCGGTCGGTCTGATCGCACTCTGCGAGACCATCGAGGACGATGCGCACACGGCCGCGCGCCACTCGCTGGGGATCGGCCAATCCCTCAGTTTGTCCCCGCATTAACCAAGACGGCAGGCAATCGGCATCGTTGGCCGGCATCCCTATCCCCGGTGCGGCGTGGCTGCCTGATAGAATATGCGCGTCGTTTGCCGCGACGGGACGTGGATGGGCCCATCCGACGTTCACGTGCAGACGACCGGCGCCTGGACGTAGAGCTGGATGGCTCGATCTCCAGGGGCCCGCTGCGTCGGCTACCGCCGGGCTGCCAGTAATGGCGCCGACGAGAAGCGGGGCTCAAGGCTCCCGTTCCTGCCGGCCCAGACTCCCCCATGCTCGACATGCGGCGGTCTTCCCAGGGCAGGCGGCCTGCTCGCAGTTTGTGGCCGAAAAATCGCCGTGCGTGGGTGCCGAAAGGCAGCCCGTTTTGCGGAGGGCTCAGTATCTTCTGGGCCCTCCAGTCGGTTGCGGAGTAGGCACTCACGCACCCGTCGCACCCTCGCCGGCGCCGCCGGCGGGGCTCGTGGTGCTGGAGCCTGGAGTCGACGCCTGCCACGCGCTCGTTGCGATTCGCCCGCTGCCATCTGCGCTGCAGCCGCGCGGGACGCTCAACAGGAATTCGGAAGTCGCGCCGCGGCAACCGACCAAGGCATCGGGCCACAGACCTTCGTCAGGCCGCGCGCCGGCCCACCCGGAGCAGAGCAGCGGACCGGATCAGCGCCTCTTGACATCCTGGGCGTGGCTCCTACGTCTTGGATCACGAAGCGCCGAAGCTTCGTCTTTTCTGCGCCAGAAATGCTCAAATTGAGCATAAAGGAACGCATCACATGGCCGCTCTCCCTGGCCTGGCAAGCGCCGCTGCCCGCACCGCATCGCTCTATGAGAGCGTCAGCAAGGTGATCCCGCCCGTCGAGTGGGCGGGCTTCGCCGGCGACATCGATGCCATCCTCGACCTGAAGCGCGAGCGCAACGCGGTCATTCTCGCGCACAACTACCAGACGCCCGAGATCTTCCACTGCGTGGCCGACATCGTGGGCGACAGCCTGGCCCTGGCGCGCGAGGCCACCAACGCCCACGCCGACGTGATCGTGCTCGCCGGCGTGCACTTCATGGCGGAGACGGCGAAGCTCCTGAATCCGGGCAAGACCGTGCTGATCCCGGACACGCAAGCGGGGTGCTCGCTCGCGGCGTCGATCACCGCCGGCGACGTCGGGCTCCTGCGCCGGACATACCCCGGCGTGCCGGTCGTCACCTATGTCAACACGTCGGCGGCCGTGAAGGCCGAGTCGGACATCTGCTGCACGTCCGGCAATGCGCGCAAGGTCATCGAGTCGCTGGGGGCCGACCGTGTCATCATGCTGCCCGACGAGTATCTGGCGCAGAACGTCGCCGCCGAGACCGGGGTCAAGATCATCGCGTGGGCCGGGCACTGCGAGGTGCACGAGCGCTTCACCGCCGCCGAGATCCGCGAGCTGCGCGAGCAGCATCCGGGGCTGGTCGTGCTGGCGCATCCGGAATGCCCGCCGGAGGTGGTGGCCGAGGCGGATTTCGCCGGCTCCACCGCCTCCATGAGCCGGTACGTGGCCGACCGGCAGCCCCGCCGGGTCGTGCTGGTGACGGAGTGCTCGATGAGCGACAACGTGGCCGTGCAGCATCCGAACGTCGAGTTCGTGCGGCCGTGCAATCTCTGTCCGCATATGAAGCGGATCACGCTCGGCAATATCCGTCGCGCGCTGGAGGACCTGTCCCCGGAGGTGACGATCGCGCCGGACGTGGCGGCGCGCGCGCGCCGGGCCGTCGAGCGCATGCTGGCCGTATAGGGGTCGACGCAATGGACCGTGGCGTCGAGGATGCCCACGCCGAGCGCCCGGTCATCATCGGCGGCGGCATCGCCGGCCTGATGACGGCGCTGCATCTCTCGCCGCAGCCGGTCGCTGTGCTGACCAAGGCGCCACTCGGTCTCATGGCGGCCAGCGCCTGGGCGCAGGGAGGGATAGCCGCGGCGCTGGGGACGGACGATCGTCCGGGACTGCATGCCGCCGACACCCTTGCCGCCGGCGAGGGACTGAGCGATCCGCCGACGGTGAACCGCATCATCGGCGAGGCCGGCGAGGCAGTCGCGGACCTGGCCCGGCATGGCGTCCGCTTCGACCTCGGCGCCGGCGGCGGGTTCAGCCTCGGGCTGGAGGCCGCGCACAGCCGTCGCCGCATCGTTCACGCCGGCGGGGACGGCACCGGACGCGAGATCATGCGCGCGCTGGCCGACGCGGCGCGGCGGACGCCTTCGATCGCGATCCTCGAGGGAGTGGAAGCGCGACGGCTGATCGTGGAGGACGGCAGGGTTGCGGGCGTCCTCGCGTTCGCCGCAAGCGGGCCCCTCGTATTGCCGGGCACGCGCGTGGTCATCGCCACCGGCGGTATCGGCGGGCTCTACCGCTACACCACCAATCCGCTTGGCGCCGTGGGTCAGGGGCTGGCGCTCGCCGCGCGCGCCGGCGCCGTGCTCGCCGATGTGGAGTTCGTCCAGTTCCATCCGACGGCGCTGGACGTGGGTTGCAGCCCGATGCCGCTGGTGAGCGAGGCGGTGCGCGGCGAAGGCGCCGTTCTCATCGACGACGGCGGTGAACGCCTGATGGCCGGGTACTCCCGGCGCGAGCTCGAACCGCGCGACGTGGTTGCCCGCGCCGTGTGGCGGGCCATCGCCAGCGGACGCCGCGTGTTCCTCGACGCCCGCGAGACCCTCGGCTCCCGCTTCGCCGAGCGGTTCCCCACCATTGCCGCGCAATGCCGTGCGGCTGGCGTCGACCCCGCCGTCGTGCCGATCCCGGTGCGGCCCGCGGCCCACTATCACATGGGCGGCATTGCCGTGGACGAGGCTGGGCGGGCCTCGATCGAGGGGCTGTGGGCGTGCGGCGAGGCGGCGGCCACCGGGTTGCACGGCGCCAACCGACTCGCCAGCAACTCGCTGCTGGAGGCCGTCGTCGGCGCGCGCTGGGTGGCCGAAAGCGTTGCCGGGACATCCGCCGGGCGCGCCGCTGCACTCGGCCGACAGCGCAATCCGGCGGCGTGCGGCGATGTCGACCCGGTGCGTGAAGTCATGTCGCGCGCAGTGGGCGTGCGGCGCGACGGCGCGTCCCTCCGTTCTGCGGTCCAGGTGCTGCGGCCGCTTGCATTCGGCGACGGCGCTGCGGCAGACGCGGCGCTTGTCGGCCTGACGATTGCGACGGCAGCGCTGGTGCGCACGGAGAGCCGCGGCGCCCATTGCCGCACCGACTTTCCGCGGCCCTTGGCTCAGGCGCGCCGGCTGAGCCTGCGCATCAGCGAGGGCGACATCGCCTGGCGCTGGATACCGGTCGCGCCTGGCGCCGCAGCCGCTTCGAAGGCGTAAACCCGAGAGTGTCAGCCGATGTCTGTCTCCCCACTGGCAACCATCATGATCGAGCCCCTGGTCCGAGCCGCCCTGCTGGAGGACCTCGGTCGCGCCGGCGACATCACGAGCAACGCCATCGTCGGCGAGGAGGCGCGCGCCCGCGTGGCGCTTGTCGCCCGCCAGCCGGGGCTGGTCGCAGGGCTGGACCTGGCGCTGCTGGCGTTCAGGCTGGTCGATCCGGCGATCGCATCGGACGTGACGCGGCGCGATGGCAGTCGCATCGAGCCGGGCGAGACGATCGCGACGCTCGCCGGACCGGCGCGCGGCCTGCTGACGGCCGAACGGACGGCGCTCAATTTCCTCTGCCATCTGAGCGGCATTGCAACGGCGACGGCCTCGGTCGTGGCGGCGGTACGGCGTTATCGCGCGCGCATCACCTGCACGCGCAAGACCCTGCCGGGGCTGCGCACCGTGCAGAAGTATGCCGTGCGCATCGGCGGGGGCAGCAACCATCGCTTCGGTCTCGACGATGCGGTGCTGATCAAGGACAACCACATCGCGGCGGCCGGCGGCATCAGGCCGGCCGTCGAGCGGGCGCGCGCGGCGGCCGGCCATCTCGTGAAGGTGGAGGTCGAGGCCGACACGCTGGCGCAGCTCGACGAAGCCCTCGCCGCCGGCGTCGATGCGGTACTGCTCGACAACATGCGGCTCGAGGAGATGCGGGACGCCGTTGCCGCAGTCGGCGGCCGTGCGATCACCGAGGCCTCGGGCCGGATCACGCCCGAGGTGGCGCCGGCGGTCGCCGCAACCGGCGTGGATCTGATCTCGATCGGCTGGCTCACCCACAGCGTCGCCGCGCTCGACATCGGGCTCGACTACGTGGCGTGAGAAATGCGGAAACACGCGCTTCTAACCATACCGAATGAAAAAGCGCCACGGGGGTGCGCAGACGAGGGATGCTCGCCGGCAAAAGGCGAGCGCCTTTCGCCGGCGGCTGCCTGTGGACCGCCGGCCAAGGGGCGAACGCAGGCAGAGAGAGGTTCGCATGCGCAGCTTCCTGATTGGATGCCTCGTAGCGATCCTCGTTGCGATCGGCGCCGCCTATGTGCTCGACACATACGTGCAAGAGCCGGTGTCGGAAGCCTTCTCCGCGCAGGGCACAACACGGCTCTGAGGCGACAACTTCGTCAGCTTTCCGTTCTTGCCCGGGATGGCCATCATCGCGTCGCTCATCGCCTATCGGGCCCGACATTGCCGGATGGCCGCTTGCCAAGGCTGCCTCGAGGAGATCTCCCTGCTGAAGCAGTCGAGAGTGCGGCGGGCGCTGCGTGTTCCACCGCAGAGTGCCAGGGCATTGGCGGTTACCCAGGTGGTGCCGGCGCCCCAATCGACCGTTCCGCGCATGATCTCGCCAAAGCACTTGCCGGGTTCCACCGATGCCTCAGCGCCGCGACAAAGACGAGCGAGATTGGCGGCGGTCCAGGTATTCGGGCCCTTGTGGCTCGATGCGACCTTGCCTTGCACGGCCAGCACACAAGGCGAATTCTCGGCGATCGGGTCGCCGCTGTCGGGCAGCATGGGCTCCAGCTGCCGGGCGCGCAGTTCCTCGATCGTCCTGTTCGCCTCCAACACTGCGGCCCTGGCCACCTGCAATTCGTCTTTGTCAGTCGCATTGGCTTTCTCCTCGCTCGCGAGCCGGGCAAGCCTGCCCTCGGCCTCGGCAAGCTGGGCCTTTGCAGCCGCGGCCTGGGCTTCCGCACGCTGCCTTGCCAGCCCGTGCTCCCGCGACAGCGCATTGGCCGAGGCGAGCGCGCGCACGGCTTCGTCCTTCTCGCGGCGCACGTCGGCCAGCTCCGCGGCGGCCCCTTGCATGGCCTGTCGGAGCCGGGCGACGAGGGCCCGCTCTTCGGCCAGCTTCGCCGCCGCCTTGGCAGCGGCGTCTTCGGCAACCGATCGCCGCTCACGCTCATGCTCAAGCTGTTTGGCCGTGTCATCGAGACGGCTGGCGGTCGCCATCGACGCGGCCGTCGCCTCTTTCAAGGCTCTTGCTGCGTAGATGCCATGGGACGCCCATCCACCGGCGACCAGGGCGCCGGTTGCAACGAGGATCGCGAGCGTTCGAACAGGCCGGCCCCGCTTTCCGGCCTCGCGGGCAACGTGTCGCCGGGGTGGAGCGATTGGAGCGCTCGAACGGGACGGGCCCAGCTCTGCGGGCTCGAAGGCGCTGGGCGCATCGTCCGCGACGCCGTACGTGCGCGTACCGAAGCTCCACAGGTGCCCCTCCAGATCCCGGCAGGTATAGAAGCGACCTCCCAGGCCATCGTCCTGCGGCTCGAGTTCTACCTTCGCGCCAGCGTCTCTGGCACGTGCGTGATGCCCGGTCACATCCGGGACGGTCAGGTAGCAAATCTGGGTGTTGGCGCCCCCAACGGCTTCGGGCTGCACCATGAGATCGTCGAGGACCGAGCCGGCGACCGGACGCACAAGCACGATGCTGTCGCCAAGCCGCAGCGAGACGTACCTCACACCGCCGCCGAGTTCCTGCGCACGATCGTGCTCCTGAAAGCCGAACGCCTCGCACAACCAGCGCGCTGCGGTGGCCGCATCTCGATATCGCAATACCGGCGTTATCGTCGCTGTACGCCCCATAATGCCCCCCCACTGCCCAAACTCGCAATATCGGCAGTTTACATACGAGCCCCTCGTGCGCAGGTCAAAGTTCCGTGCATGGGCATGGGTTTGCGGCCGTCCGACACCGCGTCGGCCAGCTCTTACAGCCTGGGCCGCAGGTGGCGCGAGGCGCAGGACTTCGACAACACACCGACGTGGAGCAGCCATGCGGGGGCGCGCAAGCCCTTGCAAGACTTCCAGGAATTTGCCTGGCCTCGGCCCGCCCAATTTCTGCGCTGGCAGCTGCCCCTTGGGTTCCGGCAAGGAACACAGGGCCCGGCGGCATGGCCGACGTGGCCCTGCCGACAGCCCGCCGGGCGGAACAGACATTGGATACTACGCAATCGCCATGCGATAAGCTTACCGTCATCAGGGGAGTCGCAGCGCATGAACGGCATGTCGTTCGAGACGGCACTCAACAGCCGCGTGGATCAGATGCTGGACGCCTGCATCAAATGCGGCAAGTGCGTCGACATCTGCCCGAGCGTCCAGCCGGCCGGCATCGCCGGCGCGGGTCCGCAGGACGTGATCGCCGGTGTCCTCGATCTCGTGCGCACCGGCGAGGGTCCCGACGCCTCGCGCAGATGGGCCGCCTCCTGCATGCTGAGCGGTGAGTGCATCAAGGCGTGCGACTACGGCGTCAACCCGCGATTTCTGCTGGCGATGGCGCGCGTCGCCATGTCGAGGCGCACGAGCGGATTGTCGGAGCGGCGGCGCGACGGCGTGCTGAAATACCGGAGCACGAGCCAGGACGTCGCCGTCCTCTCCCGCCTGCAGCTCGGAGCCGCAGTGCTGGAACGGCTGGGACAGGGGGCTGCATCGGTAGCCAAGCCGGGCGAGCCGCCCGACTTCGTGTTCTACACCGGCTGCAACGTGCTCAAGACGCCGCACATCGCGCTTCTTGCCCTCGACATCATGGACAGGCTGGGCATCAGCTACCAGACGATGGGCGGACCGAGCCATTGCTGCGGCATTATGCAGATGCGCGCCGGCGACGTGGAAATGTCCGGCCGCATGGGGTCGGCGTCGATCGAGAAGATGTCGCATAGCAAGTCCGGGCAGGTGCTGTCCTGGTGTCCGAGCTGCTACGTCCAGTTCACCGAGACGACGCTGCCGGCCATCGAGAAGCAACGCGGCGCGCGACCCTTCGAGATGACGCCATTTATTCGTTTCCTGCGGGCCCGGCTCGATGACCTGAAGCCGCATCTGCGGAAACGGGTCGAGCTGCGCGTCGCGCTTCACAAGCACCCCGGCGTCGCCGGCGTCGTGGAGGCCGCCACCGACATCCTGCAGGCGGTTCCCGGCGTGACGCTGGTCGATCTCGATCAACCGGCCGTCGGCCTGCAGAGTGTCAATCTCGCCGTGCTTCCGGACTACCGGCGCAAGCTGGAGCTCGCCGAGCTCGAGGCCGCGCGCGATGCCGGCGTCGAGGCGCTGGCGGCGGTGTACCATTCCGATCATCGAGCCCTGTGCGCGCACGAGCGCGACTGGCCGTTCCGGATCGTCAATCTTCTCGAAATCGTCGGCCAGAGCATGGGCCTGTACAGGCATGACCGCTTCAAGGAGCTGAAGATCATGCAGGATGCGGATCTGATCGTCGCGGAATGCCGCGACCTGATCGCCGAGCATTCCCTCGATCCGGCATTGGCGCGCGACGCGGTGGCCAAGGCCATGCTCGGGGAGCAGCCGCTTCCCCTGATGGGTGGACGTGCGCCACGGGCTTGTGAACAGCCCTAGAATTGCGGTCTCTCCGCTTTACGGGATTTGCAATGCCTATCCTCAATTCGACGCTCGGGTACGGCGCGCTGACCAAGCTCTTTCATTGGCTGATCGTGCTCCTGTTCGCGTCGCAGTATCTGTCGGCCACGATCATGCTGCGAACACCGCCCGAAGCGACGACGCTCGGTCTGGACCAGGCCACCTACTACAACTGGCACAAGTCGCTCGGGCTCGTGGCGCTTGCGGTGTCCATCGCACGTCTCTTGAACCGCGGGACAGGCACGTTGCCGCCGTGGGCGCCAACGCTCACCTCCCTCGAGCAGACGATCATCCATCGCGCCGAGCAGCTGCTCTATGCCGCGATGTTCATCATGCCGGTCAGCGGCTTTCTGTACGTGATGGCCGGCGGCTATGGCGTCCGCCTGTTCGGGATCGTCGATCTTCCCAATCCTGTTCCCTCATCGCCTGTGCTGGCCTCGACCGCCAATTGGGTGCACGTCGCGGGCTCAATGCTGCTCCTGTTGCCGCTCGGTACCCACCTGGGCCTCGTACTCGGCCATCACTTCGGATTGAAGGACCGGCTCATGCACCGCATGCTTCCTGTCAGGCCGGCAGAGTCCGACCGCTGAGTGCCGGCAGGGTTCCCACATTGCTCACGCGATGTGGATGGTCTTGGTTTCCAGGTAGGTGTCGAGGCCTTCAGGGCCGCCCTCGCGGCCGATGCCGGACTGCTTGTAGCCGCCGAAGGGGTGCTTGGGATCGACGATCATGCCGTTGACGGTGACGCTGCCCGTGCGCATGCGCCGGGCCATGGCGTAGCCGCGCTCCGGGTTGGTGGTGAACACGGCGCCGCTGAGGCCGTAGGCGGTGTTGTTGGCCTTGGCGATGGCATCGTCCTCGTCCGTGTAGGTGATGATCGACACGACGGGGCCGAAGATCTCCTCTCTCGCGACCTTCATGTCGGGCGTCACGTCCACGAACACCGTGGGCTCGATGTAATAGCCCTTGGCCAGGCTCTTGGGGCGTCCGCCGCCGCAGGCGATCCTGGCGCCCTCGGCTCGGCCGGCGGCGAT
>DATBKR010000481.1:0-7275 GCA_036555805.1 Hyphomicrobiaceae bacterium
CCGCCCTTGGGCGTCAGCGTCACCGTCGCGTTGATGCCGGGCGGCTCAGTCCCGACGTACTCCGGCCGGAAGCGGCGCAGCAGGATCGACAGCGCCAGCGTGTTCTCCACCTGGCTCATGGCGCCGCCGATGCAGGAGCGCTTGCCGCCGCCGAACGGCAGGTAGGTGTAGGGGATGCGCTTCTTGGCGGCCTCGCCCATCCACCGCTCCGGCACGAAATCCTCCGGGTTCTCCCAGTATTTCGCGCTGTGGTGCGCGCCGTAGGCGAACAGCGCCACCCGGTCGCCGGGGCGGACCTCCTTGCCGTCGATGGTGTCCGGCCTGGCCGCCACCCGGATCAGCATCCAGATCGGCGGATAGAGGCGCATGGTCTCCTGGATCACCGCGCGGGTGTAGGCCAGCGCCGAATAGTCGGCCGCGGTGGGCTCGCGGTCGCCGCACACGGTCTCGCCCTCGCGGCGGATGCGGTCGGCCGCCTCGGTGTGCCTGGCCGTCAGATACAAGGCCCAGGCCAGCGTCAGCGCCGTGGTCTCGGTGCCGGCCCACAGGTACTGCTTCAGCTCGTCCACCGCCTGCTGCCGGTCGAACTCCGGGATCTCCGGATCGGTCACCGCCGCCTCGATCATCCTCAGAAGCGTGCGCTCGCGCTCTTCTTTCGGGTCCGCTGCAAAGACCTGCGGCGGCACGCCGGCCCACACGTCCATGGCCTTGGCCGCGTCCTCCTCGGTGATCTCGAACTCCTCGCCGGCCACCTTTTTCAGGCGGATCGACTTGTGGTTCATCACGTCGGTGTAGGTCTTCACGCACTTGAACACGAAGTGCGGATTGAACGGCATCTCCCGGTCGAACAGCGCCTTGCAGATCATGTCGGCTGCCAGCGTCCAGGTCTGCTCCACCATCTCCACCGTCTCGCCAGTCTCGGCCAGCCTCGCCCAGTTCTCCATCTTGGTGCGGATGGCGGCCAGGAAGTAGGGGATGTACTCGGCGAACATGTCGGGGTGGAACGCCGGCTGCTGCGGCATGCGGATCTTCTGCCACAGCGCCCCGTCGTGCGTGATCATCGACTTGCCGAAGATCGGCTTCAGGCCGTCGAAGTACTTGATGTAGTCGTCGGGCCTGGTCACCAGCACGCGCTTGAAGTGCTCCGGCGCCGTCAGCAGCACGATGCGCTGGTGGCCCATGTTGACCGGGATCACGCCGCCGTAGCGGTCCGCCATCTTCATGAGGATGGTGAGCGGGTTGCTCGGCCCCTTGAGCAGGGGCGTGAGCGTGAACCAGACCGAGGATTCCTCGCCAAGCTCATGAATGTGGGCCCGGTCGGGGGATTGAGCGACAGTCATCTCATCGCGCTCCGCGGAGGCACGGCCATGGACACACAGCATTCCGGCGCCAGATCACAGCTGAAACGCGGTGCAGAAGATTTCCGCTCCGCGTCGGCACGTCCTCCCGGTGGTCCCTCTGGAAATTCAAGGGTTAACGCGTCTGGTAGACCGGCCCTGGGTCTCTGTCCAGCCCCAGCTCCTGCGGCCCAGCTGCTTTTCCGCCGCGAGTGTGGCCGGTCTTTACCAACCGCTAAGGTTGCGGCGACAACAGGCAGCCGTCCGGATGCACGGCTGCGTCAATCCGCACCCGCCCGCCCTCGATGCGGGCGCGGCCCGAGGCCACCAGGGCGAGCGCGTGGGGATAGAGCCGATGCTCGGCGGCCAGAATCCTGGCTTCCAGGGTTTTGGGCGTGTCCGTGTTGAGCACCGGTACGGCGGCCTGGGCCACGATTGGTCCGCTATCCGTCTCCTCTGTCACGAAGTGCACCGTGCAGCCGGAGAGCTTGACGCCGGCGTCGAGGGCCTGCCGATGCGGGTGAAGCCCCTTGAACAGCGGCAAGAGCGAGGGGTGGATGTTGAGCTGCCGCCCCTCCCATTGCGCCACGAAGCCCGCCGACTGGATGCGCATGAACCCCGCCAGCGCCACAAGCTCCACCCCCGCGTCGCTGAGCGCCGCGTGCACGGCCGCATCGAACGCCTCGCGGCTGGGATAGCCGCGGTGGTCGATGGCCAACGCCGGCAGCCCCTGCGCCTCGGCCCACCCGAGCCCCGCCGCACCCGGCGCGCTGGAGATGACCGCGGCGATCTCGGCCGGATAGCCCTCCGTCCGCGCCGCCGCCACCAGCGCCATCATGTTGGACCCGCGCCCCGAGATCAGAATGCCGACGCGCTTTTTCATCGCTGCTCCACCGAACGGCGATCTTGCGACGTGTGCCAGACGGTCGCGACCTCGATCCGATCGGCCTCAATCCGATACCAGAGCGCCAGACGTGTCCGGGGAATCCACATCTCCCACAGATCACGGTCGTCCAGGCGACGACCCGTGCAGCGAAACCGTCTCGCCGCGCGCAAGCTGCTCAAGGCCGCGCTCAAGCGAAGCCAGGGCTTCCGACGGAGCCGTCTCGTAGAACGGCTCTTCCGTCATGGACTGAGCAAAGTTGAGTGGCGCATCAATCTGCTCGTCCGTCAGTTTTTGGGCAACAGCGGCGAGTTGTTGGGTCTTGGTCATGGCCAAACCTATCATGGCATCGGAAGAAGAACACAGCACGCCCCTCAGCCTCGGCCAGCACAAGCGATCCGGCCCGAATAGCGCACGGCCTCCGCTTCGCCCTTGCCCTTGGCTTGCGATTTGACGCCGCGGCCGGGCTCCAGTTCGCCAATGCGGATGGGGTCCTCCCCGCCATCCGCCAGAATCCGTGCAACCGCGTCAGCGCCATCGCGCGCCACCACAGCCACCATGCCGATGCCGCAGTTGAAGGTGCGGAGCATCTCGGGCTCGTCGAGAGCGCCGGCCTCGCTGAGCCAGCCGAACACGGCGGGAGCCTGCCATGACCCCAGATCGACGTGCGCGGCGAGGCCGTCGGGCAGCACGCGCGGCACGTTCTCCGACAGACCGCCGCCGGTGATGTGGGCCAGCGCCTTGACCGCGCCCGTCTCCCGGATCGCCTTCAGCACCGGCTTGACGTAGATGCGCGTCGGCTCCAGCAGCGCCTCGGCCATCGTGCGGCCGGCATCGAACGGCGTTGACGCGTCCCAGGCGAGCCCGGCGTCGGCCGCCAGGCGGCGCACCAGGGAATAGCCGTTGGAGTGCACGCCCGAGGACGGCAGCCCGATCAGCACGTCGCCGGCGGCGACGTCGCTGCGTGGCAGCACCGCGCCGCGCTCCACCGCACCGACGGCGAAGCCGGCCAGGTCGTAGTCGCCGCCAGCATACATGCCGGGCATCTCGGCCGTCTCGCCGCCGATCAGGGCGCAG
This sequence comes from Hyphomicrobiaceae bacterium, assembly GCA_036555805.1. GTDB lineage: Bacteria > Pseudomonadota > Alphaproteobacteria > Rhizobiales > Hyphomicrobiaceae > AWTP1-13. Next base: position 3,298 of record DATBKR010000481.1, read on the forward strand.
CCCGCCTGGCGGCAGCCTTCGGCGATGCCGGCCACCACGTCCCGCGCCACGGCCATGTCGAGTTTTCCACAGGCGAAATAGTCGAGGAAGAACAGCGGCTCCGCCCCCTGCGCCAGCAGGTCGTTGACGCACATGGCGACGAGGTCGATGCCGATGGTGGCGTGCCGGCCGGATTCGATGGCGATCTTGAGCTTGGTGCCTACGCCGTCATTGGCCGCCACCAGGATCGGGTCGTTGAACCCCGCCTGCCTCAGGTCGAACAGCCCGCCGAATCCGCCGAGATCGGCCTCCGCCCCAGGCCGCCGGGTCGCCTTTGCCAGGGGCTTGATGGCCGCAACCAGGGCATTCCCCGCATCGATATCCACACCGGACTCGCGGTAGGTGATGGGGGGGCGGTTGTGCCAGCGATCAGGCATCCAGTTCCCGGTCCGGGCTCCCAATTTTCGCCCCAATGCGGCCCCGCATCGCGGGGCATAGCAGACTTGGCTCGGAATCGGTAGGGTGGCGGCCCGCACGCGGCGGAAGCGGGGGCGGGAAGCAGGGACGCAGGGATGCAGGGTTGGCGGCACAGTTCGTACGGGCGGCCGGTCCTCCTCGGGGGCCTCGCCGCCCTGGCGCTGACCGCGGCCGGTGCCGCCGCCGCGTCCGACAAGGTCTACACCGTCGGCAACTATCCGGTCGATGCCGTCGCCGAGAATGCGGTGGCTGCCAAGAAGAAGGCGCTGGCGGACGGCCAGCAGGCGGCGTTCCGCTCGCTCCTGAAGCGCCTCATGCCGGTCACGTCCTGGGCCAGCGCCAAGCAGTTCGAAGGCACCGAGGCGGCCGAACTGATCGACGCCGTCAAGGTGCGCTCCGAGCGCAACTCGGCCACCGAGTACCTCGGCACCTACGACTTCACGTTCCGCGCCAAGTCCATCCGCGACATGCTGCGCCGCGAGGGCATCCCGTTCACCGACGAGCAGGCGCCTCCCGTCACCCTCGTGCCCGTGTGGCAGGGCCCGCCCGCGGAGCAGGCGGCGTGGACCGGCAGCTGGAAGGGCCTCGACCTCGAAAACTCGCTCACGCCCATCAAGCTCGAGGCGCTGCGCAAGGATATGGCCCCCGACAGGATCGCCGCCGCCATCGCCGGAGATCTTGGCGCCATGCGCTCCCTCGCTATCTTGTACAAGACGGACCGCGTGCTCGTGGCCGCCGCCGAACCCGATGCGGCATCGGGCCGCCTCGCTGTGACGCTCGCCGGCACAGACGCCGTGGGTCCGTTCGTCCTCAAGCGCCAGTACCGGGTGGACCCGGCGGACCCGGGCTATGCGCGCGAGCTGGCCGCCGTGGTGGCCCACCGCATCGTCGAGGGGCGCTGGAAAGCCGTCCACACGCACGGCGCGGCGACGGCCGGGGCCGGAGCCACGGATCTGCTGATTTCGGTCGAGTTCCGCGGCATGTCGGAATGGCAGGACATCAGCCGCAAGCTGAGCGCCACGCCGGGCGTGGAGGAACTCGACGTGGCCGGCCTCTCCGCGCGCGGCGCGCGGGTGACGCTGCGCTACGCCGAGGGCGCGGAGCGCCTGGCCGGCGAGCTGGCGCGGCAGGGCCTCACCTTGCGCGGCGACGGCGGCACCTGGGTGCTGTCGGCGCAATAGGCTTTTGCGCGCCGGCCGCCCTGGCTTCCTCTGGGCCGGCGTCCGCAACCCGCTGTTCCCGGACGCTCGGACGCGCTCGGGCAGCGGCAGGGTGCCCTGCCGCTCCCAACGCCGGTCTCAGCGGGGCCCGGCTTCGACAAGGTTGAACTCAGGTCGCGAATGCACCGTGCACAGTAACATACCCAATTTCATCACGCTGGGACGCGTCCTGAGCGTTCCCATCCTGTTCTGGCTGCTCCTCAACAACCACCCGAGGATCGGATTCTTCGTGTTCCTGGCGGCCGGGGTCAGCGACGCCGTCGACGGGTTCCTGGCCAAGCGCTTCAAGTGGACCACTGAGCTGGGCGCCTACCTCGATCCGCTGGCCGACAAGATCCTGATCGTGAGCATCTATATCGCCCTGGCGGTGGGCGGGCAGGTCCCGCTCTGGCTGGTGATCGCGGTCGTCAGCCGCGACTTCCTGATCCTGCTCGCCGTGCTGCTGTCGTGGCTGGTGGACCAGCCCTTCGCCATCAAGCCGCTCGCCATCAGCAAGCTCAACACCGCGGCGCAGCTGGTGCTGGCCTCCGCCGTGCTCGGCGACAACGCCTTCGGCCTGGGCCTCGACACCACGCGTGAAGTGCTTGTATGGATCACCGGGGTCTCGACGGCGCTGTCCTTGGCGGCCTATCTGAAACTGTGGGTGCGGCACATGACGGGCTTCGGGACCAAGGGGCCGCCCGAATGAACCCCGGCTCCGAGCAGCTCGTCCTCGACCTGCCGCACCGCGCCGCCCTCGGCGCGCACGACTTCCTCATCAGCCCTTCCAACCAGGCCGCGGCCGACATGATCGACCTGTGGCCCGACTGGCCGTTGGCGTCGGTTGCCGTGGTGGCGCCGGCGCACGCCGGCAAGACGCATCTGGCCAGCGTGTGGCGCCTCAAGTCCGGGGCGACGCGGCTGGAGGCGCGTACGCTCGGCGAAGCGGACGTGCCGGGCGCGGCGGAGCACGGCGCGGTGCTGGTCGAGGACCTGCACGCCGGCATCGCCGACGAGCGCGCACTGTTCCACCTCCTCAACCTGGTGCGGGAGCACAAGCTGTCCATGGTGCTCACCTCGCGCACGCCGCCGGGCGAGCTGCAGGTGGCGCTGCCGGACCTGCGCTCGCGCCTCCGCGCCCTGCCGGTGGTGGCGATCGCGCCGCCCGACGAAGCCCTGCTCAAGGCCGTGCTCGTCAAGCACTTCACCGATCGTCAGCTCGCCGTGGAGCCCGGCGTGATCGCCTACATCGCGCTCCGCATGGAGCGCTCCATGGAAGCCGCCGCGGCCACCGTGGCCGAGATCGACCGCGTCGCCATGGCCGCCCACCGCAAGGTCACGCGCGCCCTGGCGGCGCAGGTGCTGGCACGGTCGGCAGATGCAACGTAGACTGCACGGCTGATTGCGGGCTTCGCCCTAATTCACTCTACGTCAGCGAAAGCTCCAGCTCTACGCGATCATGGAGCACTCTGGGCGCGACACGGCCCCGCTCCCCCCGCTCCGGGCGGACGAGGCCGTAGGCTTCCATGGTCTTGAGCGTCCTCGACAGGTTCGACTTGGCCCTGCCAGTGAGCTGCGCCAGCTCGTCTAGCGATTGAGGCGCTTTCTCCGCAATGACGCGCAGCACGCCCCGGTTCCCGGCCGAGAGCACCCTGGCGAACGATTCGGTCGAGGTAAACCAGATCTTGGGCTCGCCCTGCCTGACGCGGCGCTCGCCGCGCGCAACGGCGATGGTGCGCGCCTTCATCTCCTCGTAGCTGGCGATACCGATCTTTAGCGTCGTCATGGGATCACACCCCTTTCGCGAAGGCCTCGTCCACGCCGGTCCAAAAGTCGGCGAGCAATGTCGCCGCATCCCGGTAGTCGTAGGGCCTCACATTGTTATCAGGTTGCGATAACGCAATACCAAGCGGGATTGCGGGTTACGGCCGCGCCTTCATGGTAGTTTCGCAGGCGCGTGCTCGATGGGGCGGGCCCTGTGGTAGGATTGCCCTTGGGTTGGGCCGAAGCTCGACCGGCAGTGCAAGGTGGCGCATGACCAGGCTCAGACTGAAGGGAGCAGCGCAGACGGAGGCATCCGAAGCAGCCGCTGCACCCGCGCAGCCGCCCAGCGGAGCTGCCCGCTACTACAACAGGGAGCTGTCCTGGCTGCAGTTCAACCGGCGCGTCCTGGAGGAGGCGCAGAACCTGCGCCATCCGCTGCTGGAACGCCTGCGCTTCCTTTCGATCTCCGCCTCCAACCTCGATGAGTTCTACATGGTGCGCGTGGCCGGCCTCTACGGCCAGCTCGGCGCCGGCGTGGTGCAGCCGAGCCAGGACGGCC
>DATBKR010000482.1:0-4460 GCA_036555805.1 Hyphomicrobiaceae bacterium
GGCGTGCGATGCGGCCCTGCAGCCGCTGCTGGCGCGGGCGCTGGTCGATGACCCGCCGCATCTCAAACGCGACGGCGGCTTCGTGCCCGCGGGCTACTCGGCGGATCTCGACGGCGCGCGCGCCCTGCGCGACGACAGCCGCAGGGTGATGGCGGCGCTGGAAGCCCGGTATGTGCAGGAGACCGGGATCAAGGCGCTGAAGGTGCGTCACAACAACATCCTGGGGTACTACGTCGAGGTGCCGGCGGGCACCGCCAGGCCGCTGCAGGCGGCGCCGCTGAGCGACACCTTCCGCCATCGCCAGACCATGGCCGGCGCCATGCGCTTCACCACCGCCGAGCTGGTGGAGACCGAAGGCCGCATCGTCTCGGCCGCCGACCGGGCGCTGGCGGTGGAGCAGGACGTCTTCGCCGAGCTGACGGCCGCCGTCGCGGCCCAGGAACGCGCGCTGGGCGAGGTGGCGGGCGCGCTCGCCGATCTCGACTGCGAGGCGGGGCTGGCCGAGGCCGCAGTCGAGCAGGGCTATACGCGGCCCGTGCTCGACGACAGCACCGCCTTCGAGATTGCCGGCGGGCGCCATGCCGTGGTGGAGCAGGCCTTGCGCGGCTCCGACGAGGGCGGGCAGTTCATCGAGAACGACTGCTTCCTGGGCGGCGCTCCGGCCGACAGCTCCGGCGCCGCAGCCGAGACGGCCGGTGCAGCCGGAACCGGAGAGTTCCGGCCGGCGCGGCTGTGGCTCGTCACCGGCCCCAACATGGCCGGCAAGTCCACCTTCCTGCGCCAGAACGCCCTGATCGCGGTGCTGGCCCAGATGGGCTCGTTCGTGCCCGCGCGCTCGGCCCGCATCGGCATCGTCGACCGCCTGTTCTCGCGCGTGGGCGCCGCCGACGACCTCGCCCGCGGGCGCTCCACCTTCATGGTCGAGATGGTGGAGACGGCCGGCATCCTGAACCAGGCAAGCCCCCGCTCGCTCGTCATCCTCGACGAGATCGGGCGCGGCACCGCCACCTTCGACGGCCTCTCCATCGCCTGGGCGGTGGTGGAGTACCTGCACGAGGTCTCGCAGTGCCGCACCCTGTTCGCCACGCACTACCACGAGCTGACCGCGCTGGCGGGCCGGCTGCCCCAGGTCGCCAGCGTCACCGTGGAGGTGCGCGAGTGGAAGGACGCCATTGTGTTCGTGCACAAGGTCAGGCCCGGTGCCGCCGACCGCAGCTACGGCATCCAGGTCGCCAGACTCGCCGGGCTGCCGGGAGCGGTGACGAAGCGCGCAGCGGAGGTGCTGAAGCTCCTGGAGAAAGGCAACGCCAAGTCGCCCGACGCCGCCGCCCTGCTGGAGGAGCTGCCGCTGTTCGCGGCTGCGATTCCCTCGGCGCGCTCGCGGGGCGACAGGCAGGGCGAGGGGCAGCCGCCGGCCCTTCCCTCGCCCGTCGAGGAGGCCCTGGCCGCTCTCAACCCCGACGAACTCAGCCCGAAGGAGGCGCTCGAGGCGCTGTACAGATTGAAGGAGCTCAGCGCAAAGCCCGGCGACCGATAGGCGCACAGGGGCGTGGCCGCGACATCCCCGAAGGGCGCCGACAAAATCTCTGCAGGCATCCTTTTGCGCCGGGCCGGTCTGCCTTACGCCTGCATGGCCTCGCGCAGCGCCGCGGACAGGCGCAGCGGCTTGCCGGAAACGGAGACGAGCACCACCGTCACCTCGGCCGTGAAGAGTTCCACGCCGTCGCGGCCGATGCGCTGGTCGAGCACCAGCGTGGCGGCGGTGGTCTCCTTGGCGCGGGTGGCCACCTCCAGCACCTCGTCGATGCGGGCGGGCTTCAGGAACTCCAGCGCCATGCGCCGCACCACGAAGGCCGCCGGCTCGCGCCCGCCGGCGCCCCCGATCAGCGCCTTGTGGTCGTTGCCGAGGAGCCGCAGGAAGTCGGAGCGGCCGCGCTCGCACCAGCGCAGGTAGCTGGCGTGGTAGACGAGACCCGAGAAGTCCGTGTCCTCGAAGTAGACCCGGACGGGGAGCACGTGGCGCCGCCGACCCGAGGCATCGGCGACGATGCGCCCGGCAAGATCGGGCCAGCGCCCCGAAGCGTCAGGCGGCGGCGACATGGGCTGCAACAGGCGCCGCGGTCGCGACATCGACCACGACCACCTCGGGTGGCACGCCGATCCGCACTGGCAGGACCGAGCAGCCAAGGCCTCCCGAAACGATCAGGTGCCGGTTGTCCTCCACGATGTGGCCGTAGGCGAAGCGGTTGCCGAAGCGCGAGGGAACGCGCGGCGAATAGCCGAACAGGCGCACCTGACCGCCGTGGGTGTGGCCTGACAGCGTGAGCGAAACCCGTTCCGGCACGCGCGGGAAGATGTCGGGCTCGTGCGCGAGCAGGATCACCGGCGCGTCGTCGGTGATCCTGGCAAGCGTGGCCGGCAGGTCGTCGATGCCGCGCGGACCTCGCCTGCGGCGCCGGCGTATCTGCCTGACGAACGCCAGCTGGTCGCCGAGACCGGCGAGCCAGAACGCGTGACCGTCCTTTGTGAGCCGCACCGCATCGTTCTCGTAGACGGGGATGCCGAACCGCTCCAGCGCGCGCCGGCCCGCCACCGGGCCCCGGCCCGCGCGCTGTGCGAAGTGGTCGTCCCACCAGTCGTGGTTGCCGAGGATGGCATGCACGCCCAGCGGCGCCCTCAGCACGCTGAGCGCCTCGGCCCACTCCTCGGGGGCCACGGCGCGCGTCTTGAACCTGTGGCTGGCGGCGAAGTCGCCCAGCAGCACGATGATGTCGGGCCGGAGCTGGTTGGTGCGCTCGGCGATGGCGCGGATGCGCTCGGTGGGCATCAGCGGCCCGCCCGCGTGCACGTCGGCGATCACGCCGACGCTGAGGCGCAGCCCGGGGGTCCAGTTCCGCGGGCTCACGCGGTAGCGCGTGACGCTGAGGCGGTAGCCGGGTTCGATGGCGAAGCCGTAGCTCGACAGCCCCACCATGCCGGCGCCGGAAAGCCCCAGCGTCTTGAGAAAGCGCCGCCGCGATATGCCCCGCACGGCCTTGCGCACCCGTGCCGCGCGGCCCCCGGTATCCGGCGCTGCGTGCGGCAACTCACCCGTCATAAGGTCCCTCTGTCCCCCAGACTGCCCGAGACCCGGGATTGCCTGTGTCCGCCCGCCTCATGTGCAAAGCACAAATGGGCTGGGCCGGCAACCCCGCGGTGCAGGCAGGATGAACGGTACCGCTGGCATGTTGCTGGATCTCATGCCGGTTGGGCCTGCCTAGCCCGTGCCGGCCTTGCCGCCGGTCCCGCCGTCACCGAGGCCCCCGGCGTCGTCGAACAGGCCGACCTGCGGGCTGGCGGTGCGCGCCGGCCCGGCGAGGCCCAGGTGCTTGTAGGCGCGCAGGGTGAGGACGCGCCCGCGCGGGGTGCGACCGATGAAGCCCTGCTGCAGCAGGTAGGGCTCCACGATCTCCTCCAGCGCGTCGCGCGGCTCGGAGAGGGCCGCCGAGATGGTCTCGATTCCCACCGGGCCGCCGTCGTAGTTCCTGGCGATGCACGTGAGGTAGCGGTGGTCGAGGGCGTCGAGCCCTTCCGCATCCACCTCCAGCTGCCTCAGGGCCCGGTCCGCCACCGCGGCGTCCACCACCTTGGCCTTTTCCACCGCCGCGAAGTCGCGCACGCGCCGCAGGAGGCGCCCGGCGATGCGCGGCGTCCCGCGCGAGCGGCGCGCGATCTCGGCGGCGCCATCGCCACTGATCGCCATCTTCAGCACGCCGGCGCCGCGGGCGACGATCGTCTGCAGCTCTGCGTGGGTGTAGAAGTTGAGCCGCACGGGGATGCCGAAGCGGTCGCGCAGCGGCGTGGTGAGCAGCCCCGTGCGCGTGGTGGCGCCGATCAGGGTGAACCTGGCGAGGTCGATCTTGACCGAGCGCGCCGCCGGTCCCTCGCCGATGATCAGGTCGAGCTGGTAGTCCTCCATGGCGGGGTAGAGGATCTCCTCCACCGCCGGGTTGAGCCGGTGGATCTCGTCGATGAAGAGGACGTCGCGCTCCTCAAGGTTGGTCAGCAGCGCGGCAAGGTCGCCGGCCTTGGAGATGACGGGCCCCGAGGTGCCGCGGAAGCCCACGCCCAGCTCGCGCGCCATGATCTGGGCCAGCGTGGTCTTGCCGAGCCCCGGCGGCCCCGCGAACAGCACGTGGTCGAGCGCGTCGCCGCGCGCCTTGGCGGCCTCGATGAACACCTTGAGGTTGGCGCGCGCCTGCTCCTGGCCGATGAACTCGGCCAGATACTGCGGACGCAGCGACGGCTCCGCGTCCTCCGCCTCCCGCCTGCCCCCCGTGACGAGTCGCTTGTCGTCGGCCATGGCTTTGCTCGTGGCTCTGTTCGCGGCGGGCGTCAAGTGCGCGTGTCACGGTTCAGACTACGCCGCGCTCCAGCTTGGAACGCAATGCAGAGTCTATGCAAAGGGTCCCCGCCGGGAG
>DATBKR010000483.1:0-17865 GCA_036555805.1 Hyphomicrobiaceae bacterium
AACATTCTCTGACGGGTGGCATCATCAAAACGGGCATGGCGTGCCTCACCGGATAAAAAGTCAGGGTTCATATCCATGCTCAGTAAGTGTCGCGCGTTCTGCAAGAACACACGGACACGTGGATCGCGTGCGTCGACCGGCGTGTCGAGGCGTGCGCCGGTCATGATAACGCCATTCGCGGCGACGCCGTAGGTCGTCTCCTGCCCGTTGTCGGAATAGCGGATGGCGAGATAGCTCTGACCGCCGGGAAGCGTCCCCGTATATCCGAACACTTCACGGCGCGTCGTATGTGCTGCCGAAAGCCCGACCATCGTCTTACGATGCGGATAATTTGTTGGCTCATCTGTCATGGCAAATCCTTTTTATAAAATCACATCTTAGATGTTCGACGTTATAAGTTAGACAATTGTAAATGCCTTTTCATAAGACTCGGTTAATGACGCGCCAGACAGTAAGTTTCCAAAGACTTACTGAACACAGGGGGTGGGCCGAGAAGGAGCTAGGCCCATAGGGCAGCACACCCCGGACGATCTTTGTGCGTGATTTCGCTCAAGGATAGCGATGGGCTTCGAGACACGGTTCGCCAACGAGGAGGGCTGCCGGGCATCAAGGTAATGACCAGAAGGGTGCCGCGCCAATGGACGCGCGCCGCGTGATGGCACTGCTGCAACCGCGGCCGGCTTCTGGCCGCCGTCCAGTCACGCGGCGATACGCCGAGCATATTTGTGGCATTCCGACCCGATATGACGGCTGGCGCCTGCGCAGATACGTCCACGAGCGCGGCACCTTCCGACGCAAGTAGTCCAAGGGTCGATTTGACTGGCAGCACCGCCTCACGTTTGGCCCGCCCCGCGTCACGCGGGCTGATACGGCTTCACCTTCACGCTGCCCTCCCGCACGCGCATCTGCCAGGCATCATAGCGCGCCTGCATCCTGAGCAGCGTCTCCATCTTGATGCCGAACGCCTTCTCGAACCGCAAAGCCATCTCCGGCGACAGCGCCGCCTTGCCGTTCAGAAGCTGCGACAGCGCTGGGCGGCCCACGCCCAGCACCTCCGCCGCGTCCGTTACGGTGATCTCATCCGGCAGCACGGAGCGTTTGAGAAACGCTCCCACATGCACCGGTTCGAAATTAGGCTTGATCGCCATGCACGCCTCTAGTGGTAGTCCTCATAGTCCAGATCGATCAGTTCGTTCGCCGCCGCATCGTAGCCGAACGTGACCCGCCAATTGGGCGTGACCGACAAGCTGAATGTTCCCGCCCGGTCCCCCGCCAGCCGATGCGGCTTGTACTTCTTCAGGTCGAAGACCTCGCCGATCTCTTCCATGTCCAGCAGAAAGGTCATGATGTCGCGTAGCTTCTCCACATACGCGGCCGGCAAACCCTTCGTCTGCCCTCTCTCGACGAAAGCCTTCAGTCCCTTATGCCGGATGTTGCGAATCTCCATGCCCGCAACCCCTAGCATGTCAGCCATCATCCTAGCACATCCGTTGCCTGTTGCGCAACACAAAACAACGATGCGGACCCGCAAAACTGCCTATATTCATGGTGCATCTCACGCTGCCAGCCGGGTCCGCCAGCTTCACAGGAAAGCCGCATCCGTGATCCGAGTCATTGATATCGAAACCACGTGCACCGATCCCGCCTCATGCGAGATCATCGAGATTGCCAACGTAGACATGGTGCGCCGTGGCATCACCAACGCCATGGATACGCTGGCGCGGCCCGCCAGACCCATTCCGACCGGCGCCTCCGCAGCGCGCCCTCATGATGAACACCTCCCGTATCCGTCGGAATATTTGACGCCGACCAGCGGCTCAGCCGCCCGTTGCCGTGAACCGGCCGCCGCACTTGGCATCACGCCTCTGGTAGGAGCCGGAACCCCTGTTGACGCGGAAGGTGCCCGTGGCGTCGACTGGCGCGCCGTCGGTCTGGGCGATTTCCGTCCATCTGGCAGCACCGCCGGCGGAGATACTGCCTTTTGCCGGGGTGGGATCACCGCCGACAATCGCATGGCGCTCGGTCAGGACTTCTTGAGATTGCAGAGCGTGTTGCCGCCCCACCGACGCCCCTCCGTCACGCAGCCTGTCCCCCTGCAGGTCCTCAAATGCTCCTTGCAGATGGAGCAGTCTGGCCTCTTGCCGGACGCCACGCAGCGCTGCTGGCATATCGCGTAAAACGCACTGCAAGAGGTCTGTGCCGAGGCCTCGAGGGCGAGCGTGCCCAGTAGCGCCAGCGCGAAACCGCAAGAAGCGATGATCTTCTTCATTGCGAATTCTCCAATGCCAGTGTGCTTGCACGCGAAGCCGCGTCCGCAATCCCGGACCTGTCGGGCCAAGCCCGACGGTCCGGGACGCGCGACCCCCGCACCGGGCCGCACGGGTCAGGCGAGCGCCATTGCTGCCGGAAGGCTGTCTTGGCGTCCCGAAATCCTTCACGAAATTTGCCGAACCCAAGACGAAACTGTAAGAATCCAGGCGGTTGCGCGACGAGGGAAGCGGGCATGTCGATGCTGCGGTTTGGTGCGTTCACCCTCGATCCGGCGCGCGGCGCGGTGTTTTGCGAGGGACAGGTCGTCGAACTCCGCACCCAATCCTTCGCCGTGCTGAGCCACCTGGCCAGCAACCCAGGCCGGCTTGTTTCCAAGGATGAGCTCTTCGACGCGATCTGGCGCGACGCCGAAGTCACCCCCGACTCGCTCGTCCAGTGCATCACTGAGATCCGCAAGGCCGTCGGCGACACCGATCACCGGATCATCAAGACCGTCCGGGGAAAGGGCTACAGGTTCGTCGCCGAAATCTCCCCGGTTGTGCCCGCGTCCCAAACTGCGGCCGATCCCGACCCGGGTCTGTCCCTTGATGCTTCCCCGCCCACCGTTCCGCCGCAACCCATCTGGCAGGCGCCCGTTCTAGCACTTGCCCTCCTGATCGCCGCGCTCGCCGGCGCCAGCACCTGGCTCCTCTGGAATCACATCCGGCCCCGACCGCCCGTGACGCTCACCATGATGGCGGTTCCGTCGATCGCCGTCCTGCCGTTCACGCGCGTGCGCGACGATGTGGGTGACGGGAAGCCGGCCGTGATCCCCCGGTCTTGGAGGTGGCACCCGCTAGGGTCGCCACGTGAGTCGCCCGGCTCGCGCTACTCGGGGGGCAGGGCGCGACACGCGCAGCGTGAGGCCGCGCCCGGCGTTATCGTCAGGCCGCGGCCTTTATTATCTGCCAAGCGCTGGGTACCGCACCCGGTCCACACACACCGATATACCCCGTCCGCCTCTATGTGCATCAGCCTCGCAGCGCACGCGCCGCGGGCGGACCTGCGTTTTGCGCACGTCCGGGTCGTTGGGCATCGGGCTGAACGCCGCTCTCTCAACGCTGCGTCAGTATGTGCCCATAAAATAACGGCTATCGCCGGGGGCAATTGATCGCGTAACCTGCACTGCGGGGTTAAGCACGGGGGACAAGCGATGTCTACGCTCGACCAAATTCAACCCTACACGCCGCTCATCATCATGGTATTGAACGGGCTCATTGCCGGCTGGATCGTTGGCCAGCTCTTTGGCGGAGGTGGTCTGATCCGAAATCTCATCGTGGGCATTATCGGCGCGCTCGTCGGGGGCGCGTTGGTTCGGTATGATTTTCTATCGCTACCGAGCGGTCTGACGAATGTAACCAACAGTGTACCGTACGGCACCCAGATCGCGATTTCGACCGTCGGCGCCGCGATTGTGGTCCTTATCGCACGCCTCCTCGGAGGCCGTGCTGCCTGAAATGGTCAGCGCAGGCTCGACCAGCGCCTGCGCGGACGCCGCCCGGTAGCCCCGGCGGCGTTCGTCGGAAAGGGGCGCCGTTGGCGGGGGCCCGCCGCACACGGCGCCTTGCCGGCGGCTCGCTCGACGCGACTCAGACCATCCGGCCCAGAATCTTCTTCATCTCGGCAAACGAGAATGCACGCAACGTTTCCGAACGCACATTGCCGCGCGACGAGACGCTGAGTGAAAGCACTGTCGCCGTCTCATCATCCGGCGCTTCGCAAATGGCGACCACATCGCGCGATCCGAGCGTCCAAAAGATTTCCTTGACGGTCGCGCCGGCCTTGGTCGCCATGTGCTTGAATGCATCAGCGCGCTCGATGGTCTCCTTGACGTTCTTAATGCCCTGCTCGCTGAAGGTGGCGAGGACAACAAATGTGGCCATAGGAACCTCCGCTTTCTGGCCCCCGAGCCGACGATCTCATCTTACGTCCGATTGCTGCAGCAGTACATCAGGTCTAACGCCGCGACAGACCTGCAGAATGAACCGGGATGCGATCCGGGATTCACCCACTCGCGAGGCGGACCCGCCACTGCCGCCCCGATAACGGACGTGTCATCGTTCGCCGCGGCCTCGCTCGTGTCCACCTCGCCGAGATAGCGTACCTCGCCGCGGCGGCCGGCTTCGGCAATTGCCACCGCGTGGCGCAGCTTGAGAGCGGTAGCTACCCGCCCGGTCGGGAGCTACGGAGGTAGCGGTCGAGAAGTTCAACGACCGCTAGACGACCGCGTTGCGCCTGGCGGCCTCCCGGTACCAGCGCGCACTGAGCTTGGGCGTGCGCCTTTGAGTCGCGAAATCGACGTAGACGATTCCGAACCGTGCACCATAACCGTCCGTCCATTCGAAATTGTCCATTGCGCTCCACACGAAATTGCCCTTCACGGGCACCCCTTCCGCGCATGCCCGCTGCAACTGGGCCATCCCGTTGCGGAAGTACATCACACGGTCGCTGTCCAGGACCTGCCCGTCGGCATCAATCTCGTCGCTTGCGGCACACCCGTTTTCGGTGATGTAGATCTCCTTGGGTTTCCAGATTGAATGGAGCTGCTTGGGAGCCCAATACATCACCTCGGGGCCGAACGTATGCCAGGGCGAGAGCATCTTCGGGTGGGAGGCGCTCTTGCGAACCTCCCGATATCCCGGCGGTCGATCGGACGTGAGCACGTACATGCGCGGCACGTAGACGTTGATCCCGACGAAGTCCACCGGCGAGGCGATCACCCGCAAGTCATCGTCGGTATATCTCGGTGCCGCCCGGCCCTCGGCCCGGAGGTAGGCGTCTGGATACCTGCCCTCCAGCATCACCGCCAGATAGGCAGCATTGAGCTCCCGCGTGGCTGTTTCCGCTGCGCGCACATGCTCGGGGCTGCCAATCGCCGGAACGGCCGCTTGCAGCGCCTCGGCCGGGCCAATCCGAGTTCCGGGTCTCCCCATAGCCCGGATGGCCTGAACGGCCATCCCGTGCGCCAGAACTGAGTGGTGGCGCACTTGATTGAGCGCCGCCGCGTCGAGCCGCAAGCCGGGGGCGAGCTCGATCCGGGCCGGGTTGCCCGGCAGTGCGCGGTCGACCCCGCGATGACCCAGGTCCACGAACGAGCTGAACTCGTTGATCGTAATAAAATACCTGATGCGGTCGCCCAAACGCCTTGCCACGTAACCGGAATACTCGGCGAACGCCTTGGAAATCTCGCGCGACTGCCAGCCCCCATGCTTGTCCTGAAGGGCTTGCGGCAGGTCCCAGTGATAGAGCGTGGCAAATGGCTCGATATCGGCCGCGCGCAGCTCGTCCAGCAGGCGGCTGTAGAAATCGACGCCCTTCGGATTGGGCTGTCCCGTGCCGTCGGGAAAGATGCGCGGCCATGCGATGGAAAATCTGTAGGCGGTTACCCCGATGCTTTTCATCAGCGCCACGTCTTGCTTGTATCGGTGGTAGTGATCCGTGGCGCGGTCTCCGGTATCTCCGTTCCTGATCTTGCCTGGGATATGCACGTAGGTGTCCCAAATGGACTTGCCCTTTCCGTCCGCATCGTGGGCGCCTTCGATCTGATATGCGGAAGTGGCGACACCCCAATGAAAGCCCCTTGGGAATTGAGGGGCAGGTAACTCGTCGGCAGTCGTTCTTTTCTGATCCGCGAGGCTTGGCGCCAGTGGCGCAGTGGCAAGAGCAGAAGCACCGGCCAGCTTCCCGAGATCGCGCCGCGTCAACGTCTTGGCCATAGGGTCATCGGCTCCGCAAAGTGAAATTCTCTTTCTCGCGTCGTCGGGGCCCTCAAATTCCACCAGAACCAGACCTGACGCCTGCCGCGATCGATTCCACGTGCGCCTTTGCCGAAGCGCCCGCGACGTCCCAGTTGAGACGCTGCTCGTATTCAACCCGAGCGCAGTGCGCGGCACCGATATATCGATCTCTGTCGCGATGCAGCACCGCGATGAAGTCGGCGATCGTTTCTACGGGCGTCGACGTCGAAAACCTCCAGCCTCCTTTCCCGTTCCGGACCGCCGACGGCACGCCGCCAATATCGGACGCGATGTTCGGTACGCCCCAGGCATTGGCCTCACAGAAGGCGATGCCGAAACACTCCGCGGTTGAAAGCAGCACATGAAAGTGCGATGGGGCCAGGAGCGCACCCAGACGCTGCTCGCCGCCGGGACTGCTCTTGTCAATGCGCCCGCACACACGGACGTGAGCGGGTAGCCTGTAGCCTGGCGGCGGATCGCATCCCACAATATGCAGCTCGGTTGGTATACCCCGCTCATTGAGCGCCACCGACAGATCGACCGCGCGCGCCATGCCCTTGCGCTCCCACTCCACACCCACCGAAATCAGCCTGCAAACCTCCCGGGGTCTCGCCTCGACGGCACGCATGACATCCCCTCGGCAGGGCGGGTGCGCAAGATTGGCGCCAAACGGGACGACCCTGATTTTCGAGGGGTCCGCCCCATAGTCTCGGACGGCGCTCTCGGCGGCCCATTCGGATGCGAAGAGCAGCAGACCCGCTCTCGTCAATGCGGCGCGCTCCATCCTGTGCCCCGCCCTGATGGAGGCTCGGCAGTTGCCGTCGACGAACCTGTAGTGATGGATGAGGGAGGCGAACGTCGCCCCCGACCAGATTGCGATCGGCTGGCGGCATGACAGCCAGCTGACGGCGATGGGCGCGCCGACGGACAGCACGACATCGAAGTCATCGCGGGCCATCTTGGCCGATACTTGCCGCGCATAGTCCCAGCCAACGACCCGCTCACGCTGAAACTCGTAGTAGCCGCGTGAGACGATCGCATGCACGCTTTCCGCAACGCACTTGAGGCTGCCCAGCCTGCCGCGTAGCGGCCCAAGGGGCGTCACCTGCAGCTGCTGCCGTTTGAGCGATTGCATGATCGCGTGGCCGAGGCCCGACCACTGTTCAGGGTCATTGGGATCGTATAGGGTGACGTATGCGAGCCTGAGGGTCATGTTTCGTCTGCTCATAATGCGCGCATCAAGATTGCTTGCACAATGCTGCCGGAAGGGTCGATGGACAATGGTCTGACGCGCGGCGACCGGCCCGCCCTCCCTCCTGAGAAGCCGACGAGCATGCTGCCGCAGACTTGGGCGGCGTTTGCCGGCGGTCAGCAAGCTGCCCGGCCACCCGAGCCCCGCGTGGTGCTGGTACGCTTCGCTATCTTCGCATCAGCAACCGCCCTTGCGGCTTATCTCGTGCGGGAACTCGCGCTCGCGACAGCGGAGGTCGAATGGAGTGGCACCAGGATTGTCCTTCTCGCGCTGTTCGCTGCAAGCATTTTTTGGCTGGCGGTGCTGCGGGCCACGGCGGTGATCGGGATGGTGGCTCTCCTGTGCTGGCGAAATCGGTCGATGGTCGAACTGACTGGCGCGCCGGCGCCCCAGCTGCAGGGGAGAACCGCCATCCTGATGCCGATTTTCGGCGAGTCGCCCGAACGCGTCTTCGGCGCCGCGCTGGCAATACTGCGTTCCCTGCAAGAGGAACGGTACGGCCGGAACTTTGATTTCTTCATGCTCAGTGATACTACAGACCCGGCGGTGTGGGCGCGAGAAGAAAGCTGCTTCGAGCTGGCGCGGCGGCTGCTCACGAGCCAACAATGCCTCTACTACCGAAGGCGGCCTCTCAACGCCGAGAAGAAGGCGGGCAATATTGCCGAATGGTGTCGCCGCTGGGGGGGAGCTTACGACTACATGGTGGTATTGGATGCCGACAGCTTGATGAGCGGTAAGGCCCTTGTCCAGCTCGCCAAGGCCCTCGAGCACAATCCGGATGTCGGCCTCATTCAGCCGCCCTCGATCCTGATCAACCGCCAGACCCTGTTCGGCCGGTACCAGCAGTTCGCCAACAGGGTCTACGACTACTGGTGCCCGGCGATGACGGCCGGAATGGCTTGCTGGCATGGGGATTCCAGCAGCTATTGGGGTCATAACGCTATCATCCGGGTGCGCGCTTTCTGTGACAGCTGCGGATTGCCGCGCCTGCCAGGCCAGCCTCCTTTCGGAGGACCGGTCCAGAGCCACGATTTCGTCGAGGGGGCCCTTCTCCGCCGCGCGGGCTGGCGGGTGTGCCTGATGCCGCAGGTCGAGGAGTCTTACGAGGAAGCGCCTCCGACCATCCTCGATTGGGCGGTCCGGGAGCGTCGCTGGTGCCAGGGCAATTTCCAGCACGCCCGCATCCTCTTGGCCGCCGGTCTGAGCTGGGTCAGCCGCGTGCATCTGGTCTCGGGGATCATGTACATGGTGTCGGCAATTCTCTGGATACTGTCATGGGCCGCTGCGGCCGCCATCGTCTTTAGCGTGGGCGAGACGCTGCGATCGTGCGGAGGAGCCCCTTGTGCCGCCGGCCCGGCCTCCATTGTGCTCGTCTCGGTTCTATTGCTGCTCGTACTGCCCCGGCTGATCGGATTCTCCCTGACCTTCTTCAGCCGAAATCGCCGGCAAGCGTTCGGGGGCGTGGCCGCGCTCTTGAAGGGTATGGCCCTCGACGCCGCGATTGCGGCGGTCTTCTCCCCCGTCAGGGTCATCCTGCGTGCGGGCGCAAGTCTCGACGTCTTGCGCGGCCGGGACAGCGGCTGGTGGCCGGCGCGCCGCGACGATCGGTACCAGGCCAGCCGCAATCTCATGCGTTTTCATGCCAATCACATGGGCCTTGGACTTGGACTGGCGCTGGTGTCCCCCCTGATGTCGCCCGTCGTATTCCTCGGCCTCCTGCCGGTATGCGTTTGCCTGGCTGCTTCCGGCCCGTTCTCGGTGCTTCTTGCCCGCGCCGACCTTGGCCTTCGTGCGCGCGCCGCGGGCTTCCTGCTGACCCCCGAGGAGACACACCCCCCGCCTGTGGCGGTGAGCGCCGATGGGTTTCGTGAATTTCTCTCGCGCGAGCACGCCAAAGCCCGCCAGCAGCGGCCAGCAGCGTGAGGGCCACGATGTCAGCGTGCCGATTCGGAGATCATCCACCACCAGGAGCTTTGAGGGAGGAGAGCTTGCCAAACCCGCTCTATGGCATCTGGCTCGCAAGCATGGTCCTGCTCGCCGCCTGGCCGGCTCCGGCGTCAAGCCAGACGCCACCGCAAGAACCTGTGCTGCAAATAGAGACCGGCATGCATATCGCGCCCATCATCCGGATCGGCGTCAACAAGGCGTGCCGCCTCATGGTGACAGGGTCAAAGGACAAGACAGCCCGTGTCTGGATGCTGCCTGAGAAAGGATCAGGCGAGGCAGAGCTGCTGCGGACGCTGAGAGTACCGATCGCGAGCGGCGAGCAAGGGAAAATCTATGCCGTCGCGATTTCGCCGAACGGCGAACTCGTCGCGGCGGGCGGATGGGATGCCTTCCCTCAGGAGGACGCCCCGCATGCCGTGTACATTTTTGACGTGCGTTCCGGTGCGCTTGTCAAGCGCCTTGGGGATCTCGGCGGCTTCGTCCGGGAGCTGGTGTTTTCACCCGACGGGAGCTACGTGGTTGCGACAATCTCCAATCGCCGTGGTCTCAGGGTATGGAGCACCAGGACGTGGTCGTTGGTCGCGAAGGATGAGGAATATGCCGGCGACAGCTACGGAGCCCAGTTCGATCGGGAAGGCAGGCTCTACACGGTGTCCTTCGACGGATTTCTCAGACGCTACGACGCCAACTTTACGCTTGAAGCCCGATCGAAGACGACGGGATATGACCGGCCCTTCACGGTGGCGGTGCACCCCGGGGGCAAGCTTCTGGCGGTAGGCTATGATCGCATTCCCCTCGTTGAAATATACCGGGCCAGCGACCTCAAGCGCCTCTACACGCCCGATCTGGCCGGCGTGAAGGGTGGTGATTTCAACGCCGTGGCCTGGTCCGAGGACGGCGCCCGCTTGTATGCGGGCGGCAAATTCGAAGTCGGCGGCGAGCGGATGGTGCGGATCTGGGATCTGCAGGGCAAAGGAAAGGGCAGGAATGTCGCGGTGGCCCGCAACACCATTCACCAGCTCCTGCAGTGCGGATCGCGTATCGCGGTGGGTGCCGCCGACCCGGCATTCGGCCTGCTCGATCCCATGGGCAGCAAGCAGGTCTGGCGCGAGAGCGTGACGATCGACCCGCGCGACGCAGCCGTGGGATCGAACTTCACTCTATCGGCGGACGGCACCAAGGTGCGCTTCGGCCTTGGCATCGCCGGAGAGCGGCCGGTCCTCTTCGATTTAATGGCAGGACGGCTCGTGGACGCTCCCGTACGTCTGCCCGATCTGCTTGCGCCGGATACGCAATCAATCAATGTTTCGGACTGGCGGGACTCGCTCACACCGCGCATTGGCGGCAAGAAGCTCGCATTGCAGGGCGCGGAGATTGCACGCTCGGTCGCCGTCGCGCCGGGCTCGGAGCGCTTCGTGCTCGGGTCGGAATGGCACGTGCGTGCCTTCACCAAGACGGGCGAGCCGCTGTGGATCAACCCGAACCCGGGGGGAGTGGCCTGGGCTGTCAACGTTTCCAAGGATGGCCGGCTCGCTGCCGTCGCGTACGGCGACGGCACTATCCGCTGGCATGATCTCGAGGGCAAAGGCAAGGAGCTCCTGGCACTTTTTGTCAACTCCAAGGACCGGCGCTGGGTGGCCTGGACCCCGAAGGGCTACTATATGGCCTCGCCCGGCGGCGACGACCTCATCGGCTGGCACGTCAACCGCGGCTGGGAGGAGCCGCCGGACTTTTTCCCTGTCCATCGCTTCCGGAACCAATATTACCGGCCAGATGTGGTCCGGAAGGTCCTGGCCATGCACGACGAAGACAAGGCCATTGCCGAGGCCGATCGCCTCGCCGAGGTGCCACATGGGGAACGGGGCGTCGGCAAGCTGCTCCCGCCGGTACTGGAGATCCTGTCGCATCGCGACGGCGCCCAGTTCACGGAACAGAATGTAACCCTCATATTCAGTGCCCGGTCGCCGGTGGGCGATGCCATCACAAGCGTCGACGTTTACCTGGATGACGAAAAGGTGACTGGCGGGGCGATCCTTTCGCCGGACACCGGTGATGGGACCAGGTCGCTCGACCTGTCTTTGCCACGGCGCAACGTGAAGGTCACTCTTGCGGCCCGTGCCGGCGCAAAGGAAAGCGTGCCGCGCTCGGTACGCCTGATGTGGAAAGGCGCCACGGCCGAGCCCAAGAAGCAACCGCGACTGCTGGCGCTTCTGGTCGGCGTCAGCGATTATGCAATCCCTGCGCTCAAGCTGGACTACGCTGACGCCGACGCCATCAATCTTGCGGCCGCCCTGAAAAGGCAGGAAGGCAAGGCCTTTGCCAAGGTTGAAGCTCATCCGCTGATCAATCCCGACTTGAAGGGGATCAAGGAGGGCATAAAATGGCTTGAGGATACGGCCCATGACGGTGATTTGATTCTGGTCTTGCTGGCCGGACATGGCACGACGCTCAGGAACACTTTCTATTTCCTCGGTACCGACGCGAATCCGAGCGACCCCCGCGGCACCGCCCTGACCAGTGGCGAGCTGGTGGAAGCGATTGACGGTCTGCCGGGCGGCAAGATCCTGCTCATCGATGCATGCCGCTCAGGCGGCGCTCTGGTGACGGCCGCCCGGCTGGCCGCGGTGGATGTCAACAAGCTTGCCAATGATCTGAGCCAGCCCGTCGGCGCCATCTTCTTCGCGTCATCGGGTGCCGGAGAGTTTGCCGAGGAGCAGGACTATCTGAAGGGCGGCGTCTTCACCACGGCGCTCATCGAGGGGCTGCAAGGCAGAGCCGATTTTAACAATGACGACCGGATCGAGACCGACGAGATGGCCCTGTGGCTCAAGCGCCGCGTTCCGGAGCTCACCGAAGAAAGACAACATCCGCTCCGCCACCAATCAACGCCGATGGAGTACACGCTGGCCATCCGCAGATGACGATGCGTATCGTTGCCCTGTTGACCGTGCGCAATGAGGAGCTCTACCTGCAGCGTTGCCTCACGCACCTGCGCGCGCAGGGCATCGAGACTTGCGTCATCGACAATGAGTCGACCGACAGGACCCGCGAAATCGCGGAAGCCTTCAAAGGCCGCGGGGTTTTTCGGATTGAGACCCTGCCGTACCGGGGACGCTTTGAGCTTGCCGCGCAGTGCCGGTTTCACGAGGAACTGGCAACGGACATAAAAGCCGACTGGTTCATGCGGCAGGACGCCGACGAGATCAGGGAGGCGCCCTTGCCTTTCAGCTCTCTTGCGCATGCCATCCCGGCGGTTGACGCAGCGGGGTACAACGCCATCGATTTCGATGAGTTCATATTCGTGCCAACCTCCGAAGGTGACACCTTTGAAGGGACTGACTATGTGGAGACCATGCGTTATTATTTCTATTTGGATCTGCGCCCGTTCAACCATGTGAACGCGTGGAAAAATCGCAGCCACATGGTCGATCTTACCTCCAGTGGCGGCCACACTGTCATGTTCGAAGGGCGCCGTATCTACCCGGTCAAGTTCATTTTGCGCCATTATATGGTTCTGAGCGGGGATCATGCGCGCCGCAAATATGGCGCGCGCAAGTTTGACGAGGTGGAGGTCTCCAAGCTCGGCTGGCATGGTTGGCGAGCGCGCTTCGCGGCGGACAGGGTTCGGCTCCCGGACCGAAATCGACTGAAGCAACTCGGAAATGCGGGCCGATGGGACAGGTCCGACCCGCATAGATACCACCTCTTCATTGACTGACGAGCTGTGCCAGGTGCCCGACGGCCGATGTGGAGCCCGGGATGCCGGGCCGTTGCGATGCCAACACGCCAAGCCAACGGTCGCGGCGTGCATCCTGCTCGCGCTCTCCGTACTGACCTTCGTCGGCGCGCAGATCGCGCTATGGCCGCAAAACGGCTACTGGATCGACGAATACTTCTCGCTGTGGGCGAGCGAGCCGACGCTGTCGCTGCGGACTCTCTTGGATGAGCGCATACTCACCGATACCAACCCACCGCTCTATTTCCTGTTGCTGGCATTGGCACGGCTTGTGCCTGCCGAGCCGCGCGTGACCTTTCTTGCCCTCAATGTCGTCGCCCTCGTCCTTGCCTGCACCTTTGTGATCCTCAGCAGCCGGCAGTCGGAGCTGTCGCTTGCATCGGTCGTGGCTTGCGCGCTGTTCGCGGCCAGCGGACCGGTCCTCTGCTACGCGCCAGAAGGGCGCGCCTATCTTGTCGCCATGTGCATCACCTTCGCGACTGCCTGGACGGCCGCCACCGCGGCCGAGCGGCATGGTGCAGCGACCCTCGCGCTGCTCGGCGCACTGGCGGCCCTGGCGCATGTGTTTGCCGTGATCCTGGCGCTTGCTATCGCAGCAGGGCTGCTGATCGAGGCAGCCTTGTCGCGGCGCCGCCGCCTGGTCAGGGCCGGGCTCGCGTTAGGTGGCGCCTCGGGCACGCTGTTTGCAGCCTGGCTGCCGCTCGCGCTGGAGCACAAGGCCAATCTCTCCTGGATTGAATTCTCGGCAGCTTCCGTTCTGCGGGCGGCAGGGTACGTCAATCAGCTTGCTTTCGGGCACACACTCGTTGCGGTGGCCGTCCTGGCCTTCCTGGCATGTTCGGCCCGGCACTCGGAGGCGCGCCCGCCTCTGCGGATATTCGGCATTGCGCTGGTGCTGTTCGTCATGATGCCGCTGCTCGCGTCGTTCCACACACCGGTGGTCCACGGGCGTTACTGGCTGGTGGGCGCGCCGATGATTCCGGTTCTCGCCGCGCTGACGCTGCGTTGCGAACTCGCGCGCGCGTCCTGGACGACATGGGCCGGCCGCTCAGCCTTGGCCGCCGCGACGCTTGGCTCCGTCATATTTGCTGCGGCCGCGGCAGGGGGATTCGCACAGGCATTGGCTTTCACCGCTTCCAAGCCAATTTGGCGGGGGGCCGGGCTGGCGGCGAGTCGGGTGCGCGGGTGCGGCAAGGGCACCGTGCACGTCTGGCACGGGGAGGGCAACTACGCCATGGCGTCCGGCGCGCCTGTGTCAACCTTCATCGACGCCACTCGGCCGGAAACGCCTCTGCTTGATCCGCGAAACGCGGCATGTCCCGTTCTGGGCTGGGCCGAGCATGTCTATCTCGGTGGCAAGAAGCTCGGCGAAGTCTCAGACGAGGGGCTCCTCGCGCTCCTCAAGATCGGCACAGCCCGGGTTTGCAACGTTCAGGTGTTGCGGCATAGTTCCGGCTTCATCATCCTCAGCGGCGATGACAATGTGACGCCCCCATAGTGCCGATCGGCGCCACGCTTTGACCCAACCTGCGGACCAAGGCGTCGGTGCCCTCGCAAGCCTGCGCCGCAAATCGCGGTTCGCGGCGTGACCAGCGACCGCGGGCAGCCACGATTGCCGCAGACCGCAAACACCACGAGCAACCCCTTCCGCCGCTACCCCATCCTCCGCGCTTCCGAACTTCCTTGTGCAATTCCCTTTATCGGTATTCGCCGTCTGTTGCCGCCCCCTGCACGGCTGCGAAGACGGCTACTTGCGCTGCGGCGCCTCTCAGAACAGGCGCGGGAAAAGGGCGTCCAGCGCCGCCGCAGGAAAACGCAGCGACACCGGCCCTTTGGGACTATCGGACCCAAGCAGCCCTTCCCTGACGGCATCGTTCAGCACACGGCGCGCGCTTCGTTCCGGCAATCCCGTAATGCGCGCGGCGGACCCACGCTCGAACGCGCCGCGCACCAGGGCCTCGCTCAAGAGGCGTCCCGTTTCCGGCTTGAGCTGTCCGCTCCGCGCGACGTACGCCTGCAGCCGTAGATCAAGGCCATTCAGCTCGAACAGGCTACCCATGAATGCGACCTGATCGATACAGACCTTCAGGAACCATACCGTGAATTTCGTCAGCGCCTTCAGGGAGAGATTGCCCCGCCCGTCCAGATCCCCCTGCCGCGGCGTATCGGCCATATCCATCATGCGCTTGTATTCGGCCCGCCCCTCCGGGCCTTCCGCCAGACCACGCGCCAGTCCGCGCGAGACCGACCACAGGCCATGAGCGCCGATTCCGGCGACGTGGCCCATGGCGTGACTCATCAGGCGGCTCACGCGCCCGTTCCCGTCGGGGAACGGGTGAATGTAGTTGAACCGGTGATGCGCGGCGGGAATGGCGAGGATGCGCCCTGCCTTGCCGAGCTTCTCGAAGCGATAGCGCCCCGCAAAATAAGCCATGAACGCCTCGACCCGGTTGCTCGAGGGCGGAATGTGCCTGCCGACCGCATTGTCGTGCTCAGGCCCTGATCGCCAGGCGCCGGGCTGCATCGCAAACGACCGCCCGCCGCCCTGGATCGTCAACATGGCCTCCGGCGCACCGCGGTAGAATGCAGCGTGCAAGTTCTTGATGAAAGGCTCAGCGGCGGGCTCGCCCAGCGTGCCCGCCTCGGCCCTGGCATCGATCTCCGCCTGCACGCGCACGTGCGCGGCCGCCTCGAGCTGCAGGTTGCGGCGTTCCTCGTCCTCGTCGAGATCACCCGCCAGCGCACGCTCGATGTCACCTGGACGCGTGTTATGCCCCTCGATCAGGTTGCTGTAATAGGTGTTCATCACCCGCACGAGACCCGCAAGATTGGTCGCGGTACCGGGATGGAGCGCCTGCCCAAGCGTCGCCGACTGACCGGCCAACTCGGCCACCAGGTCCGCCACCGCTTCCGGCGGTTCCTCAAGCTGCGCGCA
Source organism: Hyphomicrobiaceae bacterium (assembly GCA_036555805.1). Taxonomy (GTDB): domain Bacteria; phylum Pseudomonadota; class Alphaproteobacteria; order Rhizobiales; family Hyphomicrobiaceae; genus AWTP1-13. Next base: position 15,918 of record DATBKR010000483.1, read on the forward strand.
CCGGGTGATGGCGACCACCTGTTCCGATAGATGACGACCAGCCGTTCCAGGCGATCGCGACCAGGGCGATCGGGTTGTGGACGGGTGTGACGGGCCCCGTTGGGTGATCCTCGACTCGGCATGGCGTCGCTCCTTTCGACAAGGAGCGGGGCATGCCTCAAGAGAGATTACCCATGCGCAAGATCCGCGATGTGCTTCGGCTCAGCGCCGGCGGCATGTCCAAGCGCAAGATCGCCGCCAGTCTCGGAATGAGCCCCACGGCCGCCGGCGACTGCATGCGCCGGGCGCGGCGGGCCGGCGTGAGCTGGCCGCTGCCGGAGGTGATGAGCGACGAGGCGCTGGAGGCCCGTCTTTACCCGCCGCCGCGGAGCGTAGCCAAGGAGCAGCGCCCGCAGCCTGACTGGCCGACAATCCACCGTGAGCTGAAGCGACCAAGCGTGACCCTGCAGCTTCTATGGGGGGAGCACCGCACGGCGCACCCTGACGGCTATGGCTACAGCCCGTTCTGCGATCTCTACCGGGCCTGGGAAGGGCGGCTGTCGCCGACCATGCGACAAACGCATGTGGCCGGCGAACGCATGTTCGTGGACTACGCCGGCAGCACGCTCGACGTGATCGACGCCGCGACCGGCGAGGTGCTGCGCGCGCAGCTGTTCGTGGCCGTGCTCGGCGCCTCCAACTACACCTACGCGGAAGCGACCTGGACGCAGGGACTGGCCGATTGGATCGGCTCGCATGTGCGCACATTCGCCTCCATCGGCGGCGTGACGGCGCAGACGGTGTCCGACAACTTGAAGTCGGGCATCACCAAGGCGTGCTTCTACGAGCCGGCGGTCAACCGCACCTATGCGGAGATGGCGGCCCACTACGGCACCGCGATCGTACCGGCGCGCCCTTGCAATGCGCATTCCGGCAAAGGCGGACAGTGATTCCGATTGATCGCGGACACGATTCCGGTCGATCACGGACAGCGTTCCGGTGATCGCGGACAGCAGCTCCCGTCGACGGCTGCAAGGGCTCACTCCGCGGCGTTCGTGTCAAGTCTGCCACGCTTGGCAGCCTTTTGCGGTCGTTCCTCTGCGGAGGGCTTGCGCAGGCTCTCGCCCTTGAGCGCGAGGCGGTGGGCGGTGCACGAGACGGTCGAGGACGGCGTCGGCCACCGTCGGATCGGGGATCACGTCGTGCCAGGCATCGACTGGCAGCTGGCTGGTGACGATGGTGCTCGCGCGGCCGTGGCGGTCGTCGACGATCTCCAGGATGTCGCGGCCCTGCTGGGACGTCATGGTCGCCAGGCCCCAGTCGTCGAGGATCAGCAGCTGCACGCGCGCGAGGCTCCGCAACAGCCGGGCATGGCGCCCGTCACCACGGGCGAGCGCCAGCGCATCGAGCAGACGCGGGACGCGCCAGTAGAGTACGGAGCGGTCGTCCCGGCAGGCCTTGTGGCCGAGCGCACAGGCGAGCCAACTTTTCCCCGTGCCGGTTTTCCCCGTGACCAGAAGATCCTGCCGCCGCGCGATCCACTCGCCGGTGGCGAGCCTGGCGAACAGCGCCCGATCGAGACCGCGCGCCGCCCTGGTGTCGAGGTCCTCGACCGCCGCGTCCTGCCGCAGGTTGGCGTACTTCAATCGCGTGGCGAGCCGCTTGCTCTCGCGCTCGGCGGCCTCGCGATCGACGAGCAGCCCGAGCCGCTCCTCGAAGGTGAGCCCTTCGACGTTGCGCTGGCTTCTCTGCTCCTCGAGCGCCTTGGCCATGCCGGTGAGCCCGAGTGCGACGAGACGGTCGTGGGTGGGATGGGTGAGCATGCGTCCCTTCCTCTCCTTGTTGCACCCGCAGAGCGCTCATCGCGTTGCCGCCGCCTGCGGGCGCGCGCACGGACGCGAGAGTAGGGATCAGTGGTAGTAGCGGCGGCCGCGGATGTTGGCGTGCTGGATCGGCGCGGCATCCGTCG